>JAGBZZ010000318.1 GCA_017652965.1 Clostridia bacterium
CCTTCGATGCCTCCGGGCGCCGCCAGACCTCCTTTGCCTCGGTCGAGGTCATGCCCGAGTTCACCGATGATGACGATACCATCACCCTGCGCGACGAGGATCTGGAGATCACCGCTCACCGCTCCAGCGGTGCCGGTGGCCAGCACATCAACAAGACCGACTCGGCGATCCGCATCCTGCACATCCCCACCGGTATCGTTGTTGGTTGCCAGACAGAAAGAAGCCAGCTGCAAAACAAGGAGACTGCCCTTCGCATGCTGAAATCCAAGCTGATGGAGATCAAAGCGCGTGAAAAGCTGGAGCGCATCGAGGATATTCAGGGTGTCAAGACCAAGATCGAATGGGGTGCCCAGATCCGAAGCTACGTATTTATGCCCTACACCCTTGCCAAGGATACCCGCACCGGCTACGAGGATGCCAACATCGGTGCTGTGATGGATGGCGAGATCGACGGATTTATCAATGCCTATCTGAAGGCAAATGCCACTTAACCTTTGAAAGGAGCCTATCATGCTGAAAAAATCGAAATTAATGCTTGCCGTTTCACTTCTTGTACAGTCCTTTACCCTTTTTGTCCTGTTCCTTATCCTTTGTGTGAAAAAGCGTAGCATCGCCGCCGCATTTCTCGGTGTCGCCGCGATGGAGGGCGCCGCAGGTGCTTATCTGTTCCACCAGGTCAAGGAGGAGCTTGAGGAGGACGATTTCGACCCCAGCGATTATCTCGATGAGGATTTCTTTGACGATGCCGAGCTTGATATCGACGAGGAGATGCTGAAATCCGACCTTGACAGCGATGCGGAGGAAACCGCCGCCGCGCGCACCGAGATCCCGCTTGACGAAAACGTCAGTGAGGACGAGTTCAAAAACAACTGAGGATCAAAGACCAAAAAGGAGATGCACCTTGTGTGCATCTCCTTTTTTTCGTACGGCGGCCTATCCCATTTTCTTTCGCATCGTCCTTCTGTATTCCGTAGGGGTCTTCCCTGTCAGACGGTGAAAGCTGCGCTCAAAGTTAGAAAAAGAGCCAAATCCGCACGCATAGGCAATATCCGTCACGCTGCCTTCGGTGGTGGCAAGCAGGCTCATCGCGTGGCGGGTACGTGTGGTAACCAGGTATTCCTTGATACCAAAATGCATTTTTTGCGAAAAAAGCGCCGAAAGATATCCGGCGGAGACCCCCACGTGACAGGCGATCTCGGCGGCGGTGATCGGGCGGGCAAAATGCGTACGCACGTACTCCATGGCCGCCAGGAGATATTCCTCACGATTTCCGTCCCCACCCGTAACGTACGGTGCGGGTGCCTCCTCCAGCAGAAGTGTAAGGATATATACGATCAGTGCGCACACCCGCTCCTTCTCATACGCGACCTTGGCACGTGCGTCCGAAAAAAGCATGTCATACAGGGTACGCACAGTCGCAAGCGTTTCGCTTTTCAAATGTCCGTGCACCGGGGGGCGAAAGCGCCTGACAAGCTCGGCAATGGCGGGGGGCGCATCGGGCAGATAGACCGAAATGTTGTAAAAGGCGGCATCGCCCTCCCCCTCCAGCCTATGCAGGGAGGTCGGAGAAAGAACGTAAAAATCCCCCACAGCAATATGCTCCACCGCTCCGTCCACGGTATGCATAAGCTCCCCCTCTACGAGAATTTCAATCTCAAAGAAGTCATGCTGATGCAGGGGAAATCCGTTTTTTAAATTGCTTTTCGCCAGCAAAATACCGTAATGCCCAGCATTGGAGTGGCGGGCAAATCCGATGATGCGCGGCGCGCTCACCTCTGTTGACATTTATCTCACCTCCCCTGCTATTATAGCAAAAATATTAAAAAATGCAATGTATTTTAAAAAAATACAGATGTAATATTCAAAAATAGGATGTATAATAGGTATATACCATCAAAGGAGGCGCTATGAAAAAATTGCTTTTCCTATGTATTTTTCTTCTCCTGTGCCTTGTCGCATGCACGGCTGAGCCGCCCATCGCAGAGACAACAGGCACCACGGCGGCTACAACGACCACCACCCCCACGGCAACCGCCGTTACAACAACGCCTGTCACCACAGCCCCTGTAGATACCCCGATGCTTTTTGGGATCCCGCTTTCGGAATACACCATCGTGACCGATAGCAAAACGAGAACCGACGGCGAATATCTTTTCTCCCATCTTTATAAGAATTACGGCCTTATTCTGCCGGTGGAGCATAAGACGGAATCCCCGTACGTCATAAGGCTGGAGGCAGACGATGACCTGTCGCTGGACACGTGCCGCATAAGCCGTGACGGCACAATTCTGACAGCCGGTGCATACGGCGTAAACGGTACCTATCTTGCCGCCCTTACGCTTTGCAAGCTTTTTGATAACGCCTATGCCGAATCCCCGAAGGATCTCACCTTTGAAAAGGCCTTTTACAAAAGCACGGCAGACTATCTCTCCGCGCACACCACCGAGCTTTTCATGTCGGACGGCACCCTTAACGAATACTATGAGGGGGACTTAAACCTCGCCTTCATCGGCGGCTCGCTGACCCAAGGGAAAAGCGCCTGGATGGAGCCCGTTGCCAACCTCTTCCGCGCATGGTATCCGGATGCTACCGTCAATTGCCTGGATGCCGGCATCGGGGCTACGAATTCCGAGCTTGGTGCCGCACGGCTTGAAAGAAACGTCTTTGAAAACATGACCCCCGACATTCTCTTTATCGATTTCTCGGTAAACGACGGCGGCCTTGTGACCGAAACCGATGCAACCGTCCTCAAAAACGGTGTGTATATGGAAAGCATCATCAAGCAGTGCCGCGCCCTGGAGGATCCGCCGATCATCATCTTCCTCCACTTCCCCGTCGGGCAACGGATAGGCAGCACCTACCACACCAACTGGTCACGCGGGGTCGCCCTCAAGGATTGCCTCGCCGAGCATTACGGGATCGGCACGGTGAACGTTTGGGATTTCTTTGAGGATCTTTATGAAGAAACCTTGCTGAAAGAGCCAAGCCTTACCTACGAGGACTTTCTGATGAGATACTATGCGCCCACCGACATGACCCACCCGATGAACGAGGGCTTTTCGGTGTTTGCTGACGCCATTACCTCTGCCCTGCGTGCAGACCCCGCGAAATATCTGATCAACAAGCTTCGCGCCGGTACCTATTTTGAAAAATTCGAGGCGATCGGTGAACGGACCTATATCTTCCGCACGATCGACGACGAGGAGTATTTCACGGTAGAGGGCAACTTTACCCATTACACGGCCACCGCATTTGCCACCGATGACCCCCGCTTTGTCCCCGGCCGTATGAGTGCCATGCAGCTGAAGGACGGTATTTTCCAGTGCGACGACGGCGAGGGCTTTTCCATCGCCTTTGACACCATGGCCTCGGCCATCAAGCTGTACGGTGCCAATGCGCCGTACGGCGTAGACGTCGCGGTATATTCGGACGGAGAAAAGATCGGTACCGTGTCCATCAAGGCAAACAACACCTATCTGCATTTCCTGAATATCGAAATTCCGGAGGGCGGCGACCGCCTCCACAGGATCGAACTTCGCCCCGAGAATATCACAGACGAGGCCTTTGTCTTCCGCATCGGTTACATCGTGGAATGCATGGAATAAACTGTACAGTCTGCTTTTCAGCATAGCAAAAAAAGAGAGAACGCATCGGCGGGATACCCGGTGCGTTCTCTCTTTTCTCTTGTAAAAAGCTCTTTTTTCAGTGCATTTCCTCAATATGGCTCACGTATTCGATCGTGGAAAGTGCCGTGATGATCTCGGCGTGCGTCTTATAGCGCTTGAGCTCCTCGCTTTGGATGGTCAGCGCGATCGAGTATACCGAAAGCCCGGAATTGAGATAGGCAGGATTGGCCTCAATATCATCGATGTATAATCCCAAGCGTCTTATCGTGGCAATGAACTCGGCAAGGTTGTTCTTGCTGGCCAGCTCCAGATGGATCTCAAAATGGTTCGAGCGATCCTTCAGGTATCTTTCAAAGGCGGGAAAAAGAGACAGGCAGGAGATAAGCGCCGCGAAGGCGGCGATCGCCACTGTGTAAAGCCCCGCCCCCAGCGTCATCCCAAGGATACCGGACGTCCAGAGTGCAGCCGATGTAGTCAACCCCTTGATCTGGTTTTTCGAGCTGTACAGCAAGGAATTGGCGGCAATGACTGAAACCGCCACCACCCCCGCCGCCGAAAGAAGCGGAAAGCCGACAACGGCGTTTGCGAACAAATAAAAATCAAACAGCGTCGCGGACGTACCGCCAAGCCACACGATCATAAAGGTGCGCAGGCCGGCCGCATGCCGCTTGCCCGAGCGCTCGCATCCGATGATCGAAGAAAACAAGAGTGAGAGCGCAATGCGAAGCAAAATAGAGCCGACCGTCAGCTCGGTCGCCCAGCTTCCCAGAAATTCAGCAATCGGATCATTCATATCACTACCTCCTAACGTTAACGGCCGCGCCACAGACCCCGCCGCCGCGGAAAGAGCGCTTCGCGCTGGTTCATCGCCGCTTCGGTATACGCGTCCTCAGCTTCAAGATCAAGAATTCTTTCAGGCAATTCCTCACGGATCGTGCGGATGCGTTCGCAAAGCACGGAGACCTCGTCCTCCCCCTCTGCTTGCGGCACCAGCTCTTCAAGTTTGTCTGTACACGCCCCGGAAAGATACAGCGCAAGCTTAGCGGCAATCGGCCCTACGATCTCATAAAGGATCCCCGCCGCCACGATAACGGTCTCAAGTGTTTCTCCCATCTCGCCGCCAAGCGCACGTGAGCCAAGCGCCGCAAGGCCGATCGCCACGCTGGCCTGCGGAATCTCGGCAAGGCCGAGATATCTTCTTATGTTTTTCTCCTTCCCCGCCGCAAGGCAACCGAGGTAAGAGCCAGATACCTTGCCGAGGATACGAACGGCAAAATACACGATACTGACAAGGATAAGAGGATAGGCAATAAAGGCGCCACCCGGAGCAAAAAGCGCATCCAGGCGGAAGCCGATACCGCTTCTCACAAAGAACAAAAGCAGGATCGGAGGGCTGAAGTAGGCCACCTGCAAAAAGAGCTTTTCGTCTCCGCCGAGATTGGTGTACATCGCACCGATCATCATACATCCCAAAAGCGGCGATACATCGATCAGTGAGCATATCCCGCAAAAAAGGAACAAAAGCGCAACCACCACGATCAGGCGGTTGTCGGTAGATCGCCCGGCGGGAATCAGAAGCCGCAAAAGAAAGCCCATCGCACAACCGATCAGAATCCCAAGCAGATTGCGGACGATCGGCATGGCAACCGTCCCAAAGGAAAGCGTTGCCCCGCCAAGCGAGGCTACCGCCACCGAAATGGCCACACTGAAGGTCAGAAGGCTGACGACGTTATCCAGCGCCATCACCTGAAGCAGGGTGTCCACAAAGTTCCCTTTAGCCCCGGTTTGACGAATGGTCATGACCGTAGAGGTCGGCGCGGTGGCCGATGCCAGTGCCGCCAACACCAGCGAAAAGGAAAAGGCCAGGCCCAAAAGGAAGTAAGCCGCCAAAAAGACAAGCAACGCAGAAAGGAGAGCCTCCGAAACCGTGATCAGCAAGGCGCGCCATCCGTTTTTGCGAAGGCTGGATACCTTAAAAAATTCACCAACGCCAAAGGCAATAAAGGCAAGGGCGATATCCGACAGGAAGGCCATACCGGTTACCACGCGCTCGGGCACAAGGTCGAAGGCGTAGGGGCCAAGGAGAATGCCGGCAAAGATATATGCCGTGACGCTTGGCAAGCGCAAGCGCTTAGTGAGGCGCGTCAGCCCAAAGCCGAAAAAAAGCATCAAAGCAACCGAAAGGATCACCGGGGCAACCGGCGACGCTTCTCCGATTCGCTCGTACAGTTCCTTTAGCACTATCGCACCTCCCTTTCAAATAATATATGCATATTACTACATTTTACGCCGTTTGTCAAGAAGGCGCAAAAATTTGCCGAAAAATTTCCGATGCCCTGCCTTCGGTCGGCGGAAAAAGAAAAGGCAGGGGCACAGCAGGTATCCCTTCTTTCGGTGCCCCTTGATCCTTTGTCAGTTGTGTGTAAGCAATTGATACCCTTCTCCGTCCCCCGAGAAAACAACCGTACCGTCAAGGTCGGTACGAAGCACACGGATCCCCCGTTGCCAAAATCGCTCCAGAAGCTCGGGGGTAGGATAGCCGTACTCATTGCCCTCGGCACAGGAAAGCACGGTATACTGAGGAGAGACCGCATCCAGGAACGCCTCGCCGGAGGAAAGATGTGAGCCGTGATGCGCGGCCTTCAATATTCCCGCCTGCAACCCCTCTGCACCGTATATCTCCAAAAGCTCTTCCTCCTTTGTCGCAGAAATGTCACCGGGCAACAAAAGGGTGTTTTCGTGAAAGGAAACACGAAGCACAAGGCTTTTATCATTCAAGGATTCGGTAGACATAGCGTCGGGAGAAAGAACGGAAAGCGTAAGCTCCCCAAAGCTTTCGGTCTGGCCGCAATACGCCTCGCGCACAAGGCATCCCTCGGCTGAAAGCGCCGAAAGCAGCTCGCCAAACGCCGCCTCCTCGGTCACAGCGCCGATCATTCTGCATTCACGGACTGTAAAATTCTGAAGAAGCAGGGCCGCACCGCCGATATGGTCGGTGTGCGGATGCGTCAGGATAAGGCAATCCACCGTATCGATGCGCAAGCGGCGAAGATAACGCATAAGAGCCTCGGCGCGCACAGGGTCGGTGCCGCCGCTATCCACTAAGATCACCGCATCACTTGTCCGGATGAGGGTGGAGTCTGCCTGGCCGACGTCTATAAAATGGATGCGGATCTCCCCCGGCGCAACCGCCGAATACTGTGCGTCACCACATGCGCAAAGGGACACAAGAAGAAGAGAGGTCAGCAAGACAAGGCCGAAAGCGCGCATGCTCAGGAAAGATCCCGTCTGCCGAGAAGGGCACGGTTCAGCGTGACCTCATCGGTATATTCCAGATTTCCGCCTACGGGAATTCCATAGGCAAGACGGGAGATCTTTACCCCGTATTTGGCAAGGATCCTGGCAAGATACATGGCGGTCGCCTCACCCTCCACATCCGGGTCTGTCGCCACGATCACCTCGCGGATCTCCCCCGCCTCCACACGTGCCACAAGCTCGCGGATGCGGATCGCATCCGGCGTGACCCCGTTTACGGGAGACAGTGCCCCACCAAGAACATGATAAAGCCCGCGATATTCTCTTGCACGTTCAAACGCCAGGATATCCCGTGCGTTTTCCACCACGCACACAACACTGCGATCGCGCTCCGGATCCCCACAGATCGGACAGATCTCCCCCTGTGAGTAATTGCCGCAGATATCACAGCTACGTATCTTTTGCTTAGCATCCAACACCGCACCGGCAAAGGCCTCGGCCTCTTCATCGGTAAAGGCCAGCACGGCAAAGGCCATGCGGACGGCGCTTTTTCCGCCGATGCCGGGCAGGTGACGGAACTGCTCGATAAGCCGCTGAAGCGGCTCGGCATATTCCTGCATATCAGAAACCGCCCGGGAAGCCGGGCATACCGCCGGGAAGCCCCATCTGCCCCGTGATCTTTTCCATTTCGGCCGCGGCGGTCTCCTCCACCGTACGGATCGCCTGGTTGACGCCGGCCATCAGAATGTCCGAAAGCGTCTCGATATCGTCAGGATCAACGATCTCGGGGTCGATATCCAGTGCAAGGATCTCTTTTCTGCCGCTGATGCGCACGGTGACGGCACCGCCGCCCGCCGTTACGGTATATTCCGCCTCTTCAAGCTCTGCCTGCTTGGCCTGCATATCGGCCTGCATTTTTTGCGCCTGCTTGAGCATATCGGCCATGCCGCCGCCCTGAGGAAGTCTGACTTTCATACTGTTTCTCCTTTATTTACACTCCGAGAGAGCACGCTCCAGCTCCTCGAGAATGGTATTTGAAGTGTTTTTTGTGCCGTCATTGCGTACGTCCACAGAATTGACCACTACCTCTGCCACTCCCGCGGCTGTAGCGCGCAGGCTGGCCTTGGCATCCTCTCGCCCGAGAAGGGTCACAAAAAAGGGATTTCCGACGCTTACCACCAGCTGTCCCTCCGAGGAAAGGGCGGCACGCGAGCCGGAAAGCGGCGCCGCAAGCGCCGGGTTTACCCGCCCGATCTCCTCCACGACCTCACGCCATCCGGGGAACGCACGGTAGGTGGGGCCTGCGGGCGCAGCCTTTGGCTCCTCGGTCGGCTTTGCCTCCACCGCAACCGCAGGGGCGGGAGTAGGCGAAGGCGCTTCGGCCGTCTTGGCAGGCGAAGACGTAGCCTTCTCTTCCACGGGGGGCGCAGAAAGCGGCACACCGGCACGCAGAAGCGCCACCTTATTTTCAAGCTCGGCAAGCCGTGCAAGAAGCGCCTCCTCGCTCATCGAAAGGCGCGGCTCACAAAGGCGCGTAAGCGCCAGCTCTGCCATCGCGCGGCGGGGCGCACCCGGGCGTTGCATCCGCGTGTAGGTATCCTCCAACACGCGGGAATGATACATCAACTGCTCCATCGAAAATTTAGAGGTAAGCGAGCGCAGCGTCTCCTGCTCGGCATCCGTAAGATCCAGATAAGCCGCGGCATTCTCCATGGTTTTGGTCACCATCATATCCCGATAGCAATCCATAAGATCCCGCCAGAAAACGGCAAGATCGCGCGAGGACATGACAAGGTCATGCACCGCGCCGAAGATATCGGCATAGCGGCGGCCGGCAATGGCATCCACCAGCTGATATCCCGCCATACGGTCTCCGCATCCGCACACGGTAGAAACAAGCGTCTCGTCGATCCGCACCTTCATGCCTGCGCACAGCTCAAACAAGCTGATGGCATCGCGCATGCCGCCAACCGCCAAGCGCGAAAGAAGGCGTGCGCCCCCCTCGGTCAGATCGATCCCCTCGTGCCCTGCAATGTGCATAAGGCGGCGCGACAGCACCTCTGTGGAGATACGGCGGAAATCAAAGCGCTGGCAACGCGAAACGATCGTAGCGGGAAGCTTGTGCAGCTCTGTCGTTGCCAGAATAAAGATAACGTGTGCCGGAGGCTCCTCCAGCGTCTTCAAAAGCGCGTTAAAAGCGCTTCCCGTCATCATATGTACCTCGTCGATGATATACACGCGGTACTTAAGCTCGGCCGGGGTGAACACGATCTCATCGCGGATATCACGCACGTCGTCAACGCCCGTGTTGCTGGCGGCGTCCATCTCAATGACGTCGGTGGCCGTGCCACTGTCGATCGAGCGACACGCCGCGCAGGCATTGCAGGGATTTCCATCCTTCGGATCCAGGCAGTTGACAGCCTTAGCCAGGATCTTGGCGCTACTGGTCTTCCCTGTCCCGCGTGAGCCGCAGAAAAGATACGCATGAGAAAGCTTTCCCGTGGCAACCTCATATTTCAAGATTCCCGTTACCTGGTCCTGTCCCCATACGTCGTCAAAATCTACAGGCCGCCATTTCCGGTATAAGGCACGGTACATGCGAATCCCTCACTTTCTTTTTCATAAAAAAGCGGGCCTCGGCCAAAGAGGCGCGCAAAACCCGCAAAAAAAGCTTCAAAGCCCGGATAAGACCATACACCATAAGATCGAACATCTCCCTACATACGGGAACCGCACCGCCCGCTCCGGACAGGCACCCTCGCGGCACATCGGGGAATCCGCTTAATGCTGCTTGGTCTCCCACCTGACATGGTTCACAGCCCCCAATTGCGCAAGACCCATCCTTCAACGCAGGCCGCATACGGTGCAGACTACACAGAAAGAGCCCTCAAAAATGGAAATCACCCCTGCTATAGCGGATTTCAGGTACAAGGCACCGCTACCGCCCCGGCCAGTATGGTCCTATCCGACCTTTGAAGCTTACGTTTATATTATAACAAATTATTTCAACATATGCAAGAGGAAAAGTGGATTTTTTGCGGATTTTCTTACTGCGTGACAAAACCGCCGTTCACACCGATGATCTGCCCTGTGATAAAAGCGGCGCCCTCCCCCGCCAGGAAGAAGACCGACTCGGCCACCTCGCGCGGAGTCCCCAAGCGGCAAAGCGGTGTTTCGTCACAAAGAGCCGCCTTTGTCTCCTCGGAAAGCGAGCCGTTCATTTCGGTGTCGATCACCCCGGGGGCAACCGCGTTGACTGTGATCCCGGAGGGGCCGACCTCACGCGCCAGTGCGCGCGTCATCCCATTGAGGGCCGCTTTGGTAGTCGAATAATGCACCTCACAAGAGGCGCCCGTGACCCCCCACATGGAGGAAATATTGATAATACGCCCACTGTGCGCGGCAATCATGGAAGGAAGAACGGCACGGCAATAGTAAAACGGGCCGTGCACGTTTACCGCAAATATTTTTTCCCACTCGTCACAGGAAAGGTCGGTAAAAAGCGAAAAGGAGGAGATCGCCGCAGAATTCACAAGCACATCGATCCGCCCAAGCTCTTCCATCACCTGTGCAACGGCAGCATTCACCTGGCTCTCCACGGCGGAATCCGCACAAATTGCCAATGCCCCCGTCTCCTCTGCCAATCGCATTGCCGCATCGGCGGCGCTGCGATAGGTAAATGCCACGCGATCGCCACGTGCCGCAAACAGGCGTACTACCTCCGCACCGATCCCGCGAGAACCGCCGTTGACCAAAACAGTACGCATATACCATCACTCTCCTTTTTTTCAGTTTAACACATTTCTTTGCGAAAGTCAATTGCAATCCCCGATGCTTTCTGCTAGAATATAGAATGACATAGCAAAAAGGAGAGCCTTCGATGCTTCTGATCATTGAAAACGACCCCAAAAAGCGCATAAGCATCCAACACGAATTTTTCGCCAAGTTTGCCATAAACGCCTGCGGTGCCTCTTACCGCTTGGTCGGCCGTGCTTTTGAGCGTTTTCCTGTCTCTGCCGCCTATATCCCAAATACAGAAGCCATACCGAATCCCGTTGGGTTTTGCCGCCGCTTCAAGCAAGCCTATCCGCATATTCCCCTGGTGGCCGCCGCCGGGCGCACCGGCAGCCGGCTGGATCTTGACGCCCTGTACACCGTAACCGACAACATCCCTCTGCTCCCCTTGGCCACCGTGCGCGTGGCCGAGATCCTTTGTGAGCTGATGCGCCTTTATACCGGGCGGGATCACGTGGAAAACACGGTGCACGGCCTGTACTTCAACATCTACACCTTTTCTGTATATTATGGCGGGATCGAATGCTTTCTCGGCGCAAACTCACTTTCGATCCTGCGGTATCTTGCCTGGGCAGAGCCTCGTCCCGTCACAGCGGCCGAGCTTGCCCTTGGCACCTGCTCACCCCTCTCCTCCCGTACCACGTCCTGTATGCGCACACACGTATACGACATCAACAGAAAATGCGTTGCCGCCTTCGGAAACAGGGTTATTTCCCATACGCCCGGAGAAGGATATCGCATCCATATCCGCCCTCAACCGTAGTAGCCGGCAAGAAACAAGCCGCCCCCTGCATATATTGATAGCAAACGCCCATACGGCGTTCTATCCTATGTGAGGGGGATTTTTTTATGGCTTTTTCGTCTTCTGCCGTCCATCTTATCTATCTTTTGCTGGGAATCGGAAGTCCCCAAAGCTTCCCGCCGCCCCTGCCCGCCGCAGAGGAGCAGGCCCTTTTCCTGCGTATGAAGGAGGGCGATCCCAAGGCCAGAAGCAGGCTGATCGAGCATAATTTGCGCCTTGTTGCGCACATAGTGCGCAAATACTATACCTCTTATCAGAATCCCGATGAGCTGGTATCCATCGGGAGCCTTGGCCTTATCAAGGCGATCGACTCCTTCCGTGTGGAAAACGGAGCTCGCTTTGCCACCTACGCCGCCCGATGCGTGCAAAACGAGATCCTGATGTTCTTCCGTTCTCAGAAGAAGCTATCCTGCGAGGTCTCCATCCACGAAACCATCGACGTGGACCGTGACGGCAATCCGCTTACTTATATCGATATCATCAGTGCCGACGATAACATCACGCAAAATCTCGACCTGAAGATCCACACAGAGCGGGCCTATCGCCTGATCGACGAGGTGCTGGATGAGCGCGAGCGGCAGGTCATCGTACTGCGGTACGGCCTTGGAAAAGCACCGGCCCTGACCCAGCGCGAGGTGGCAACCGCCATGGGGATCTCGCGCTCCTACGTCAGCCGCATCGAAAAGCGTGCTCTCCAGCGCATGAAGGAGCATTTCGGAAGCTTTATCCCCTCCTTTGAGGATGCATGAGAAAAAAGAAAAAAAGAGGCCGACGCCATACGTGCATCGGCCCTTTTTCTTTTGGCCGCATACCGGCAAAGAGGCACGCTTTTGAGGGCGGCGCCGCAAAAGCTTGAATAAAACGGGAGAAAACGATGAAAAATAGATATCGAAGACACCCTAAGAAAGGAGATTTACCCAATGGTAATTGACAGAGTTGCCCTTATCCTTGCCATCATCGGCGGGCTGAACTGGGGAAGCATCGGGCTTTTTCAATTTGATATCGTTGCGTGGATCGCGGGCGGACAGACATCGGTCGTGGCGCGCATTGTGTACACGCTGGTGGCGCTTGCCGCGCTTTGGTGCGTATCGCTTCTCTTCCGTACCGGCGAAGAGACCGAGATGACCTCCCACAACGGTTGACGGATGGATCGTACCGCTGCGCATTTGGCGGTGCGATCCTTTTTCTTTCGCGCATTGTGCACAAAAGACATACACTGCTAACGGAAGTTGTCTTTCTGTGATTAAAGCCGCAGCTTCCGTGACAAAATAAGAGTAACTAAGCAGGAAAGGATCCTCCATACCGTCATGAACGTCAAACGCGGAGACATCTATTATGCCGACCTCTCCCCCGTTGTCGGCAGTGAGCAGGGCGGCCTTCGCCCTGTCCTGATCATACACACCGACATTGGCAACCGTTATAGCCCCCCGGTGATCGCCGCAGCAATCACCAGCCGCATGGGTAAAAACAAGCTTCCGACTCATATTGAGGTCTACACCACGACGGGTGCCGGGCTCCCGCGGGATTCGGTCATTCTGCTTGAGCAGATCAGAACCCTGGATAAGCGGCGGCTTCGGGAGCGGATAGGGCACCTGGATGAGGAGGCCATGGCGCGGGTCAATAATGCGATCTCGGTAAGCTTCGGGCTCTCGCTTCCCGGCGTTTTCGATACATCAACACCCCGGGGGATAAGCGAGGGCAGGACCGAGCATCAGGAGATTTTTTGATTTTTCGGCCACATATCTTCCATTTACCCTTGATTTTGGTTTAAAAATATGATATAGTATACACGTATAAAATCTACCGAAATCAAAGGAGAATGAAAATGGCACTTGTTACAACCAAGGAAATGTTCAAGAAGGCCTATGAGGGCGGCTACGCCATCGGTGCCTTCAACATCAACAACATGGAGATCATCCAGGCGATCACCGAAGCGGCAGAGGAGGTCAAATCCCCTGTGATCCTGCAGGTTTCTGCCGGTGCGCGTAAGTACGCCAAGCACGAATATCTGATGGCACTGGCCAAGGCCGCTGTCGCCGATACCGGGATCGACCTTGCCCTGCATCTTGACCACGGCGATACCTTCGAGATCTGCAAGGCCTGCATCGACGGCGGCTTCACCTCGGTGATGATCGACGGCTCGCACCATTCGTACGAGGACAACGTAGCCCTGACCCGCAAGGTCGTGGAATATGCCCACGAGCGCGGCGTAGTGGTTGAGGGTGAGCTTGGCGTTCTTGCCGGTGTGGAGGACGATGTGGTTGCCGAGCATTCCTCGTATACCCGCCCCGAGGAGGTTGAGGATTTCGTCACCCGCACGGGTGTTGACTCCCTGGCGATCTCGATCGGTACCTCGCACGGCGCTTACAAGTTCACCCCTGCCCAGTGCACCCGCAACGAGGAGGGCATCCTTGTTCCGCCTCCGCTCCGCTTCGATATCCTCGCCGAGATCGAAAAGCGCCTGCCCCTCTTCCCCATCGTTCTTCACGGTGCATCCTCGGTTCCCCAGGATTTCGTGAAGGAGATCAACTCGCTCGGCGGTAAGATGCCCGATGCCGTTGGCATTCCCGAATCCCAGCTGCGCGAGGCCGCAAAGATGGCAGTCTGCAAGATCAATATCGACTCGGATATTCGTCTGGCCATGACTGCGGGCATTCGCCGCGTGATGAGCGAGAAGCCCGATGTATTTGACCCCCGCACCTATCTCTCGGTCGCTCGTACCGAGGTTCGTGTCATGGTCAAGCACAAGATCGAAAACGTCCTCGGCTCTGCCGGTACTCTTTAATAGAAAAAGCCCGCTACACGCGGGCTTTTTCTATGTCTAAAATGCC
>JAGBZZ010000319.1 GCA_017652965.1 Clostridia bacterium
TGCTCGACGAATGCGGCCGAGACCCCGGTCTCGATGCAGGCATCGTAGATCGCCTTCATGTCGATGATGCCGGCGCCGCAGGGGCAGATGGGGCCCTGAGGGGGCTCGAGCATATCCTTGAAGTGGATGTTGACGATGCGGCCCTTGAGGCGGTGGATGTAGGCGACGGGATCAAGACCTGCATAGGTGGTCCAGTACACATCGTGGATGAAGTTGAATTCGGGATACTCGTTGATCATGACCTCGTACATCGAGTCGCCACCGATGTCGGAGAACTCCCACCAGTGGTTGTGGAAGCCGAACTTCTTCCCGGCGGCCTCGATCTTCTTCGTGGCCTCGCGGATCGCATCAAATCTCTCGCGGGCGGTGGCAAGATCCGGGATGCGGCCAAGGCCGCCGATGCCGATCTCGTTGGCGCCGTAAAGAAGATGCTCGGCGATCACCTTGTCGGTGTCCCCCACAAGGCGGTCAAACGGGATATGGGTAGTAGGGATAGCAAGATCGTACTCCTTCGCAATGGCGGCGATCTCCTCGGGGGTGATGGACGCACCGATACCCGAGATCTGAACGGCATCGTAGCCGATCTCCTTCAGGCGGCGGCAGGTTTCCTTAAGACCCGCGGCATCCTGGCAAACGTCGCGGACAGAATATAACTGAGCACCAAGCTTCATAACAAACACCTCGTTTTTAATATTAAAAACGCAAAGCCTGCGTCTTCACTTTAATTATACAAGAAGAATTTGAAACTTTCCATTGCCGAAATTGTCGAAACTATTGCAAATATTGCTCTTGTGTGCTACAATGGTTGCAGTAAGAAGAAAGCGAGGCCGAAAATGGACTCTTATACCGTTGAAGAATACAGGGGCATCCGCTTCTACCACTCGGTGGATGAGCATCCCGAGCCGGATGTCTTTTCCCGCCATTGCCACGCCCATTACGAGATCATTTACGTCGTGCGCGGCGCGGGAAAATACGTGGTGGAGGGCGAGCAGTATGACCTGATGGCCAACACCCTGATGACCTTCCGCCCGGGAGAATTTCACTACGTCAACGTTCATAGGGATGAGCCCTACGAGCGGTACGTCTTTCACTTTGCGGAGGAAGCACTGCCCGAGGCGGCCGATCTTTTGCAAAAAATGAGCGAGAAGCCGTTTGGAGAGGGCAATTTTTACGCAATCGGGGAAATTCCGCTTGCCGTGCCGCCGCTGTTTGAGCGTTTCTTGCAGCTTGCCTCGATCCCCCGTGAGATCGCCGAGAGAATGGCCGCCCCGATCCTTTATGAGCTTGTCCTGCTTCTTTCGATGGCGGGTCCCTCCAGCCATAAATCCAAAAGAGAAGAGCCGCTTGGTGCGCGCGTGATCCGCTACGTCAACGCCCATATTGCCGAGCCGCTGCCCCTGGATGCGATCGCAAGCGAGTTCTACGTCAGTAAATTTTACCTTTGCCGCGCCTTCAAGCGCCACAACGGCATCTCGATCCTTGGGTATATCAACGGCAAGCGGGTCATGATGGCACGCCAGATGATCGAAAGCGGCGAGGTGGCCGCCGTGGTGGCCGAGCGCGTCGGCTTTGCCGATTACTCCACCTTCTACCGCGCCTACCGCAAGGCGTACGGCCATGCCCCGACCGAGGCAAAAACAAGGGAAGGGCAGGTTAGTGTGAAATGAGCGATTCCCGCTATCCGCTTCTGTTTTCGATCTCCTCTCCCACCGACCTGCGCGCCATGCCCGAGGAGGCGATGCCCGCCCTTTGCGAGGAGATCCGTGCGTATCTTTTGGAGACCATCCCGAAAACCGGCGGTCACCTTGCCTCTAACCTTGGTGTGGTAGAGCTGACGGTGGCGCTCCACCGCGTTTTCGACACCCCCACCGACCGTATCATCTTTGACGTCGGCCACCAAAGCTACGTGCATAAGCTGCTGACAGGCCGCCGCGAGGCCTTTGATACCCTCCGTACCCCGGGTGGGCTTTCGGGCTTTACCCGCCGTGCGGAAAGTGAGTACGATGCCTTTGGCGCGGGGCATTCCTCCACCTCGCTTTCCGCCGCGCTCGGCTTTGCCAAGGCCGACCGCCTGGCGGGCAGAAAAAGCTACACGGTTGCCGTTGTGGGGGACGGCGCGTATACCGGCGGCATGATCCACGAGGCGCTCAATAACTGCGAGCCGGATCTGCCCCTTATCATCGTGCTGAACGAAAACGAGATGTCCATCTCGCGCAATATCGGCGGCTTTGCCAGGTACATCGCCGGCATCCGCAATTCGGGCAATTACCGCCGCGCCAAGACCCTCACGACCCGCATCCTGCCCCGCATCCCGCTTCTCGGCAAGCCGCTTTACCGGCTCTTACGCGGGATCAAGCAGCTGATCAAGAACCGCCTCTTTTCCTCCAATTATTTTGAGGAGCTGGGGCTATACTACCTTGGCCCTGCCGATGGCAACAGCTATACCGAGACCGCCTTTCTTTTGCGCCAGGCCAAAAAGCAGAACGAAAGCGTGATCCTGCATCTTTCCACCAAAAAAGGGAAGGGCTATCTCCCGGCGGAGGAGCATCCCGCCGAGTATCACAGCGTGTATACCTCGCAAAAGACGGGAGAGCATATGCCGGCCGCCGCAGGGCGGATGCTTGGCACGCTTGCCGCCGAGGATGAGAGTGTAGCGGCGATCACGGCCGCTATGCGTGAGGGCACCGGGCTTTGCCCCTTCTTTGAGGCCTATCCCGAACGCGCCTTTGACGTTGGCATCGCCGAGGCACACGCCGTCACCTTTGCGGCGGGGCTTGCCGCCGCGGGGATGAAGCCCTACGTGGCGCTCTATTCCACCTTCCTCCAGCGGGCGTACGACAGCATTGTCCATGACGTTGCCCTTCAGCGTCTGCCCGTCCGCCTTTTGGTGGATCGCGCCGGTCTTGCCCCGGGGGACGGCCCCACCCACCACGGGATCTTTGACGTTGCCTTTTTGTCTCATATCCCCGAGATGACTATTTTTGCCCCCGCCACCGTCGGCTCGCTTTCGGCCATCCTGAGGGATAGCCTTTCGGCTTCGGCACCGCTGGCCATCCGCTACGAAAACCGCGCCGATGACCCCGCGATCACCGAGACCTTTTATCCGAACGGCGACTACGGCGCCCACGGCGTGCGCCCCTCCTTCAAGGCGCCCGATGAGGCGCGCGACGGTGTGATCCTGACCTACGGTGCCATCACGGCCGAGGCGCTCCGCGCCCGCGCCATCCTTGCCGCGCAGGGCATGGCCGTCGGCGTTATTCTCCTTGAACGGCTGAAGCCGTACGATAGCCTTGCCGCCCTTCTTGCCCCTCACCTTGCAGGGGCGCCCCGCATCCTCTTCCTGGAGGAGGGAATCGCCGCAGGCGGTGCAGGCATGCTGCTTGGGGATGCCTTGCAACGGGCAGGGGTAAGCACCCCCTATCGCGTCCTTGCAATCGAGGATCATTTTGCCTCGCCGCCGCATCCCGTCTCTCTGCGTACCTATTGCGGCATTTCGGCAGAGGATGCCGCAAAA
>JAGBZZ010000320.1 GCA_017652965.1 Clostridia bacterium
GCACGCACGTCTCCCGTTTCAGAAAAGGAGAACTGTTATGAAGCGTGCTGGTACCCTCTCACTGCTGGTCCTTCTTGTGCTGGCGGTGTCCCTTTTCCTTAGTGCTTGCGGCGGGGATGGAGGCGAAACGACCCCCGCACCCGAAACGCCCCCGGTGGCGTTTTCGGATTTTTCCGATTATACCATCGTATATCCCACGGGGGTCGACTCGGATACCTTCCGTGCGATCCGCACCTTAAGGACGGCGATCGAGGAAGCGACCGGGAAGTCTCTTTCCATGCGTGAGGACTTCGTGGGCTTCGGTCAGCCCGCCCCCACCGATACCAAGGAGATCCTGGTCGGCATGACCAACCGTGTCGAAAGCACCTCGCAGGGGCTGCGGCGGGACGATACGGCCATCTTCTTTGAGAATAACCGCCTGGTGATCTCGGGCGGTAGCCCTGCCTCTGTTGCGGAGGCGATAGAGAAGTATATCGCCACCTACATCAAGGACGGCACCCTTTACTATCCCGCCAAGGCCGACCTTGTGCGCGGCAGCTACTCCTACGGGGAGGTGCTGCTTGGCGGTGTGTCGCTGGGGGAATACGTGATCGTGCGGGATTCCGACAACAGCGGCGCGGCGCTTTACCTGCAGGAAAAGCTCCTTGCTTCGGCAGGCTACTATCTGCCGATCTTTGGCCCGCGCGACACCACGGGCACTGAATACGAGATCGTGATCGGCAATCCCGGTGGCACGGGGCGCACCCCGCCCTCGTCTGCCGCTAAGGGGAATTACGTGATCGAGGCGGCAGGCAAGCGTGTGTACCTGCACGGAGACGGGGAGGACGCCGTCTATTCGGCCGCTATGGCACTTTCGGATCGGCTTGCCGGTACGGGTGCCAGCCTGCAGCTTTCCTTTGCCAATAAGGTAGAGGAGAAGGCGATCAGCTTCTCGCTATTCAACCTGAATCTCCCCACCGACATCCTGGCGCCCGACGGGGATCTGCACATGTCGACCGATACCGTCCTTGCCCGCTTTGAGGCGGCCAAGGAGGCCCTGCCCGAGGAGGTCACCGTCCTGGAGCGCGTATCTCTCGAAAAATATCCCCTGTCGCAGAAGGTACAGGTCTACGTCTCGCCGGATGGCGACGACAAGAACCCCGGCACCAAGGAGGCGCCGTTTGCCACCCTGCGCAAGGCGGCCTCCGCAATGGGCGGCAAGGGCGGCGGCATCATCTGGATGATGGAGGGCACCTACCGCGTCACCCAGGCCATCACCCTGGATTCTCAGCATAGCGGCACCCGCCAATCCCCCCTCTTTATCAAGGCCTATGAGGATGGCGACGTCACCCTGACGGCCAACACCACCATTTCGACAGATCCCTCGCTTTGGCACTTTGTGGATTCGGCCGAGAATGTCGGTATCTATGAGCGCCTGCCCTCCGAGGTGCGGGACGAGGTTATGTACACCAAGCTTTCGGATCACGGTCTGACAAGCGATGTCTTTGCCGAGATCAACAAATCGGTAGGCGCACCGAAGCTGTACGTGGGCGAGGAGGAATACACCATTGCCCGATATCCGAACGATACGGGCGACATCAAGGACCTTCTGTATTTCACCTACGTGTATGACACGGGCTCTGTCACCTCGACCTCTTGCATGCTGTACTGGCCGTGGATCGAGCGTGCCACCGCCGCCGGCAAGGATCCTAAGACCTGGATCGTCGGCTGGGAGACCCAGATCCCGACCTCCGATGCACGCGGCCGGGAGATCATAAGCTGGGTCAATACGGGTGACGTCTGGTACTTCGGCTCGACCTACTCGGGCTGGGAGTTCGGCTATTATAACATTGCCCTCGAGACCGAGGGGCAGGTCTGGGCGCACAATGCAGACGGCACGGTCTGGGATCCCGACTCGGGCGAGACCCCGTACATCGGTTACCCGAAGGGCAACGGCAATTATTCCTTGAAGTCTGTCAATCCGAGCAGCTACGGCGCGATGAATTCCTCGAACTCTCCCGCCGGCCGCAACACCTACTATCTCTTCAACGCCGTGGAGGCGCTGGATGCCCCCGGCGAATGGTACCTTGACCGCGAGGCAGGCATCCTGTACGTCTACCCGACCGACAGCATGCGGGATGAGGATATGGCGATCTCGGGGAGCAAGAGTGCCGACATCCTGCAGTTCACCGGGGTGCAGAACCTGGTGATCGACGGTATCGACGTGACCGGCGCCAACGGCCGCGGGTTCGTCTTCTCGGGGTGTGAGAACGTGGTCGTGCAGAACTGCACCCTGCGCAACGCCCGCACCGCGCTGATCAACATTTATAACTCCACCGACGTGGCAGTGCTGTACTCGGATTTCTCCTACGTCACGGGGACGATGGTCTCGGTCAGCAATGCCGATTCGGCCAAGAAGCTGGAGCCCTCGGGCGTGGTGATCCAGAACTGCATCTTCCACGATACCTATCCGACCTACCAGGGGGCGATCGCCTATTCCGGCTATCGCATGGTGGTTTCGCATAACTATTTCCAGAACACCAACGTGTCCGGCACCAATGCCGCCGAGTGTATCATTGAGTATAACGTCTTTGAGGGCGGCAGTAAGGACGTCACCGACGGCGGTATGATCTACGCGCACGGTGTCACCAGCCGTGGCAACCATTATCGCTACAACCTCATTCACATGTTCAACGCGACCCATAACGCCATTTACAATGACGGTATGTCCAGCGGCCACTACACCTACGGCAACACCATTTCCTTTATCGGCTCGTCCTCTAACCTCAACAAGGGCTGGTATTCCTCCACCGGTATGGGCAACGTCTGCATCGGCAATATCATGATCCTGCGTAACCCCTACCAGGTGGCGGCGGCGGGCTCGTCTGCCGGGGCAGAGGACGGCAACGTCATCCCCGCCAACTCGGGCGACCAGGTGAACGAATCGGCACTCTTCTACTACTACTTCGGTGAGGAGTATGCCGGCACGGGTGGGGCGCGCTACTACACACCCGTAGACTATAGCGGGCGCCAGCAGCTGAACGGCGGCCGCATCGGGCAAAGCGAGGCCGGCCACTGGTGGTACGGGATGAAGGTCAGTGAGTATGCCCAGTACACCGCCTACGCCTCGGCCTGGAGGACGAATGATCCTGCCTTTATCAACTTCATTGAGGGCACGCAGATCATCCTGGCCGCCTATGACGACCCGAACTGCGACTACCATCCGAAGTACTTCTACGTGCCGTGGTATCTCTCGGGCAAGACCTTCACCTATGAGGGCCTGCCCGCCGATACGCTGGTGGAGATCCCGCAGTACACCTATCTGGATGCCGGCGGTAATCCGGTCGTAGAGGAGGCACACGAGGCCGTGCGGAACGCCGACGGCAGTATCACCCTCACCTATGAGGAGCTGGCCGCGATGGAGCGCTTCCGCCGTCAGCCTGCCGTATGTGTCATCAAGGATAACGTCCTGCTCGGCGGCACGCCGACCTATGAGGGTGGGAAATTTACCACCACCGCCCAGCCGGATCTGATCGTCACCGACGGTGCTGGCGGCTATCACGGCTACGTTCCGACCTCTCTCGTCGAGAGCAACTTCTTCGAATATCTCTACGAGGAAATCGTCTATGATGCCGACAACTACGAATACGACCTCCTCCCGGGCGCCTATGACGCCATCCGAGAGGTGCTGAGCGAGGAAGGCTACGCCATGATCGAGTCGATAGACTGGACAGCGGCGGGGCTGTCGTACAGGTATGAATATTTGAGCGGCACCCGCTAATCTCGCGGGCATAAAAAGCGCGACGCGCTTTTTATATCCAAGCCGACGAAGGAGGCTTGGTATGGCATCCGTCGCGGCGCGACGGAATGGAATCCATTCGCGCCGCGAATGGTATGGCATCAGCCCCTTTGGGGCTGC
>JAGBZZ010000321.1 GCA_017652965.1 Clostridia bacterium
ACTCGGGCGTGTACACGGGCTCATTCAGCGCGTAGACCACCGCACTCGCCTTAGTCATCGGCACGGGGATACCGTCCTTATCCAGCGTATGAGTCACGTAGAAATAGTGCGCTCCCACACCGACGCCCTCCATCTGCGCATCGGTCGCCCTCACAACGTCATCGGGATAGGCGAAGCTGTAATTGGTGAAGGTATCGGTCGGGCGATCCTCGATAAAGGCAAGGGTGGTCACCCCACCGCAGCCGATATCCACCGCAAGCCCCTCGGCGATGCGGCCGTTGGTTGCATCTCGCAGGCCGATGCGGTTCACGCTGATCTTGTTTTCCTGCTTGTTGACCGAAATGGCAAAGCGCAGGTCGTTAAACAGGAAGCCCTCGCCGCCCGACATCGTGGCGGTGTTGATATCAAGCACCTGCTCCATCGTGGCACCGTTATAGCCCTTGTTGGTGGCGGTGGCGACGTTACTCAGGACAATATCACCGGTATCCGGCAGGGTCATGGCACCGTCTTCCACCGTGCCCCCTGCAGAGATCGTCACCTTGGTGCCGTTAGAGTTTTGCCAGGCGTGCCAGATATAGTCCTTGACATTGGCAAGTGCCTCCTTGCCCCAGTACGCATTGGTACGGTAGAAGTCGGCCGCCAGGACAAGCCCATCCTGCACGTAGAGGGCGTTATAGTCCTCCTCGGTATAGGTAGGCTTTTCGGCCTCCACCGCGATAGCGGGCAGTACCGTCAGCGGCAGGGCCGTAAGCACGGTAGCCACCAGCAGCACGAGTGAAAGAATGCGCCGTTTCATAAAAACCTCCAAAAAACAGAAAGCAATTGCACGGCGGTCGGCCGCAAATTGCTTCCTAAAATTTCTATAGTAAAGTATAGCACGCTACGCGTGGGGTTGTCAACACGCGCGGAGAAATTCTTACAAAAACACGAATTCTAAAGCACCGTTTTTGTTCATATTGCCCACTTTTTCTGCCTTTTGCCGGTGCTTCAGCCCTCCTGCACCTCGGTTGCCGTGCAAAAGGCAGCCGCGACCTCGCGGTTCAGGGTGATGACCAACTCCTCCGGCAATTTTGCCAGGCGGTCATAGGTGAAAAGACCGTTGATCTCGTCCTCCACGTCGGTCAGCTGGGTATAAACGGTGGCCGAAAGCCCCTCGGCAAGGATCGCGGGGATCACCTCACGCCGATAAAGCCGCGCGTAGGCCTCGGCCAAGCGGTCGGCATCCTTAAAATGACGGTAGCCGAAGCGGCGGGAGGTAAAGGTGTGCCCCCGGACGGCGTGCGAATATCCGCCAAACTCGGTCAGCGCCAGGATGCGGCGGCCGTCGTTTTTCGGGCGGGCGGGGCGGAAGTAGATATGGCGCGAACGCACGTCACCGCCCCCCATATCCTGCCAGCCGCTGGCATGGTCATAAAGGCGGGAGGGGTCGCGTGCCTGCAGGTGTGCCGTTTCGGCAAGGGCGTCAAACTGTCCCCACCCCTCGTTGAAGGGGGTATACAGACACAGCGACACCACGTTATAAAGGGTGTCCTGCACCTCCTCGGCCTCGCGGCGGTACTGACGGCGGGAGCGCACGTCGGCACGTCCCATGGCGCGGTAGTTGCTGTCACAGAGATGCAGATCAAGGAAGGGGGCCAGCGCCAGGCGCAGGGGGCGCTCCCGCTCGCCGCCGTTCAGCATATCCTGCCACACGGCGATCCCAAGGAGATCGCAGTAATAATAGTAGAGGGCGCTTTCCACCTTGCAGTGCTTGCGCAGCATGGTAAAGCCGAGGGCGCGCACACGGGCAAGCTCCTCATACAGGGCGCGGTTAGAGGGCGGCGTGTACAGCCCCTCGGGCCAATAGCCCTGGTCAAGCAGGCCGTTATAAAAGATCGGTTTTTCGTTTTCGGTAAAGTATTGTTTACCGTTTATCTCCTTTTTGCCATAGGAGCGCACGCCAAAGTAGCTTTCCACCAGGTCGGTGCCGCACCGCAGGCGCAGGCGGTAAAGGGCGGGGTCATGCACCGACCAAAGCCGACAGGGCGAAACGTCCAGGGTCGCGCACTCCCCTGCCGAAACGGTGGCGGCGGCCAGCACCCGATCGCCGTCCATGGCCTCCACCGTCACCTCCCCGGGGGCGGTGGCAAAGGGTGTCACCGAAAGGGTACGCCTCTCGGCATCCGGCAAAATGCGCAGCCCCGTAAGGGCGTGGGGCGGGGTGCTTTCCAGCCATACAGACTGCCAGATCCCCGATACCGGGGTATACCAGATCCCCCCGTGGCGCAGGCGCTGCTTGCCCCGCCCGTAGACGGCGGTATCGGTATCGTCCCACACGGTGACGGTCAGCTCGTTCTCCCCCTCGCGGTAAGCGGGGGTCAGATCCACCTCAAAGGGAGTATAGCCCCCCTCATGCCCGCCGACCACACGGCCGTTCAGGCTGACAAGGCAGACCTGATCGACAGCGCCAAGCTGCAAAAGAAGGCGCCCGCGGAAAAAGCCCTCGGGCAGGGTGAAGCGGCGGCGGTAGGTAAGCGTCTCATGCGGCTGCAGCACCCGCATGACCCCGGAGGCCGGGGACTCGGGCGGGTAGGGGACAAGGATCTGCCCGTCGTACTCCTGCGGCACCTCGCCCGCAGGACGGATGGCATACTCCCACGGGCCGTTCAGGGACAGGTAGCTGTCACGGCGCATCCCCGGGCGGGGATATTCGGCAAGCGGGATCCCGGCTTCAAGAAATTCCGGCGTTGGTATCATAGTAAACCTCACAAACACAGTACTTTCCCTATTGTAGCATAATCCGCTACACTTTGCAACCGCAAAAGGAATTGCATCCCGCAAAAAAACGTGCTATAATAGAGGCAGTGCATAAAGCGAGGGGGAACCGCCCCCGTGGGAGGAACCATGCAGGACGAGCTTATCCTTCGGCCGATCGGCAGGATCGAGACCGACTTTACCGAAAAATTCGGCATTCCGCGCCAAAGCGGGCGGGTTGCAGGGGCGCGGGGGCGCATTATCCTGGAGCCCGAGTACCGAAGCCCGGACGCCGTGCGGGAGCTTGACGGCTTTTCGCATATCTGGCTTTTGTTCGACTTTTCACTTGCCCACCGCGAGGGCTTTACCCCCACCGTCCGCCCGCCCCGCCTTGGCGGCAACCGCCACGTTGGGGTCTTTGCCAGCCGCTCCCCCTTCCGCCCGAATCCCATCGGGCTTTCCTCGGTACGGCTGGAGCGCATCGAATATCACGAGACCCTCGGCCCTATCCTGCACGTCCTTGGGGTGGATCTGCTCTCGGGCACGCCCATTTTGGATATCAAGCCCTATCTCCCCTTCTCGGACAGCCATCCGGATGCCAGCGCGGGATACGCCGCCGAAGGGGAGGGCCACCGCCTGCGGGTGAAATTTGCCGAAGGGGGAATGCCGCCCCTCTCCCCGGAGGAGGCCGCCGTGCTTTGCGACTGCCTTGCCGAGGATCCCCGCCCCTCCTACCAGGACGACCCCGGCCGTGAATACCACATGTGCTTTGGGAAATGGGAGGTTTCGTTTACCGTATCGGGGGACACCCTTCTGGTGATCGGCCATCGGCCGCATCGCGCATAGGGCGCGGCACACAGGCTTTTTTGCGCTTTTGCTTGCTTTTTCCGCTACAGTGTGCTACAATGAGAAAAACAAGCTATTACTAAAAATCGGAGGATACCGCCGTGAGCGTGATTATCGGGATTGATATCGGAGGAAGCACCACCAAGATCGTGGGCTTTCAAAAGACCGAGGAGGGCAAGCGCCTGCTTTCCCCCTTTCTTGTGTCCGCCGCCGACCCCATCACCTCGATGTACGGCGCCTTTGGCAAATTTCTTTCGGAGAATTCGCTTCCGCTTTCCGGGGTCACCAAGGTCATGATGACCGGGGTGGGCGCCTCCTACTATGAGCGCTCGATCTACGATCTGCCGTGTGAGGGTGTACAGGAGTTCCGTGGGACAGGGCTTGGCGCCCTTTACCTTTCGGGCCTGCCGCGCGCGCTCACCGTCTCGATGGGGACGGGCACGGCCATGGTCTATGCCGAGGAGGGGAAAGAGATGAAATACCTCGGCGGCACCGGGGTCGGCGGTGGGACGCTGATCGGCCTTGCCAAGAAGTTCCTCCACATCGAAACGCTGGAGCATCTCGCCCTTCTGGCCGATGGCGGCGACCTTGCCAACATCGACCTTCGCATCGGGGATTTTGCCCGCTCTGCCCCCATCGCCTCCATGTCCAAGGATCTGACGGCCTCAAACTTCGGCAAGGTCAGCGATATGGCCTCGAAGGAGGACGTGGCACTCGGCCTTTTCAATATGGTGTACGAAACGATCGGGATGATGGCCATCTTTGCTGCCCGCGGCTGTGGCGTGCGGGACATCGTCCTGACCGGGAACCTGGCCGTTACCCGCTATGCCTCGATCCTTTTCCCGCATCTTTCCAAGCTCTTTGACGTCAACTTTATTATTCCCGAGCAGGCGCAGTTTGCCACC
>JAGBZZ010000322.1 GCA_017652965.1 Clostridia bacterium
ACCAACCCCACCCGCTTCCAGCATCCCGTTGCCGGCACCTACAAGAAGTGGTGCAACGAGAACGGTAAGAACTACTTCTCTGTCGCTTCGGGCGGCGGTACCGGCCGTACCCTGCATCCCGACAACATGGCCGCCGGCCCTGCCTCCTACGGTATGACCGATACCCTCGGCCGCATGCACGGTGATGCCCAGTTCGCCGGCTCCTCCTCGGTGCCCGCGCATGTTGAGATGATGGGTCTCATCGGCGCCGGCAACAACCCGATGGTCGGTATGACGGTCGCGGTTGCGGTTGCTATCGAAGAGGCCTGCAAGTAATCGCAGATTACTTGCAATGAACTTCACCTTCGGTGATTGAATTTGAAAACAAACAAAGAACTCCAGCGATATGCTTGGGTTCTTTTTGTTTTTTCTTATCCGATCGTACCGGCAAAGGCAATCATCCCGTTCTCATAGAAGAGGACCAGCTCTCCGGCGGTGCTGACGCCAAAGCCGATGATACACCCGGCGCCGGTAAAGACCCCCGCCGAGCAACGTGAGGCATCGGCGTAGGTGAACACCAGCTCACCGCCCTCCTCCACATCGGCGCGCAGAAGCCTGCCGAGCGAGGGGAGGGGATTTGTGACCTCCACCCTTTGAATTGGCAGGGCCAGCGGTGTTTCAAGCAGGGAGCCATCCGCGTTGGGAGAGGATACCGTTACATGAAAAAAGCCGAGGCTGTCGAGATAGGCCTGCTTTAGTGAGTTCCCCGTGAGGGAGCTCATAAAGCTGCTATAGCTCCACGAGTAGCCGAAGGTGCGAGCCAGATCGTAGATCGATTGGAACGACCACTTGCCGCTCGTATCGGTGCCGGGCGTCAGGGTCACCCGCGTCATTTGCTTGGCAGTAGCGTGCGTGCCGCACTTGATGCAAACATTACCCACATAGCTATGGGCATCCGGCTCAAGGTCGGCATACTGCTTTTCCCCGCAGCCGATGCAAAGGATCTCAAGAAGCCCCTTTTCCGAGCAGGTGGCATCCTTTACCACACGATACTGCCACTCGTGCTGATGGAAGAGGCTACAAGAGGTGAGTAAGAGGAGGCCGGCTACCACCAGCAAAGGAACAAGAATTCTTTTCATCGTTTTCATCGTGTTTTTCCTTTCCAAAATAAAAGGTTCAAAAGTGGAAGCTGCCGCACAAAAAGCGAAGCCCCCGAATGCCCAAATCGGCCTTTTTTCTCCTTTTTCAACCGATTTTATAAGCATTATAACCTATTTCAGGTTAAAAGTCAATACCCTGAAACAGATTAATCTATACTATAGGTAGAACGTTTGGAGGGAGGACGCGACTATGTACACACGCTTGCGGAGTTTGCGCGAGGACAGAGACCTGAATCAAACGCAGGTGGCTAAGATGTTGGGGATGTCGCAGACCGGATATTCCAAATACGAAACGGGCGAAAATGACATTCCCACCGCTGTTTTGATCAAGCTTGCGAGATTCTACAATACAAGCATCGATTATCTCCTCGGCGAAACCGATAACCCTACACGATATACGTAAAGCGAGCCGCAAGCGCGGCTCGCTTTTTGGGTAAATGAAAAAGAGCGTTCGGCGAATAATCGGTCTTTTTCCTTCGGCTCCGCCCTTGACTTTTCCGCCCCCGGGTGCTATAATGACACAGAAAACAGCCAAAGGGAGCATACAAATGAAATATTTTATTGCATCGGATATACACGGCTCGGCGTACTTTTGCGAGAGGATGCTGGAGGCCTTCGAGAGAGAGGGGGCGGAGCGGATGATCCTTCTCGGTGATCTTCTCTATCACGGGCCCCGGAACGATCTGCCGCGCGACTACGCGCCGAAGCGCGTAATCGAAATGCTGAACGCACGGAGGGACCGGGTGCT
>JAGBZZ010000323.1 GCA_017652965.1 Clostridia bacterium
CAAGACTTGAACTTGCGGCATCTACCACCACACGGTAGCGCGCTTCCAGCTGCGCCACTCCCAGATGCTCATATATTGTATCACAAGGCATTTGTAAAGTCAAGGGGTTTTTTCACTTTTTGTTATTCTTTTTTGCGAGTGCTTATATCCGCATATTCGGGGCGGCTGCCACGCGGCCCCCGAATGACCGAAAACGGGATAAACAAGGCCGCTTCCGGGCTTTTTTGCCGATCGGCCGTGCCTTGCGCACGCAGCAGGGGGGACCCTTTGTTTGCTTGGGTATCTCAACGGCGCACTCTACGCCATGAGCCCCCGGATAGCCGCCATATCACGAAGCAGGGGCTGGGATTTTGTTGCGAGGTCGTCATATTCGTGAACGCAGAGTGTCATGCAGTTGCCGAGTGCATGGCCTACTCGGCGCAGGACGTGACACTCGCCTCCGCAGAGGAACAAAAACGGTATCCTCAGATTTTCCTTCAGCAGATTGATAATGCGCAGATTTTCGATCTCCTCCCGCGTGTTGGATGCCATGGTGACGATCTTACAGATGTCCGCGCCGCGCCGTTCCTGCTCAAGTGCGATCTCAAGCACGCGCTCGGCAGGCGTGGACCTTCTCGTGTGCGAGGACATCAGCACCTCGGCGCCGCGCTTGTGCAGTGCATCGATCAGCTCCATCTGCTTCTTTATCGCGGCTTCATCCCGCGCCAGCTCGTCGCTTTGCTTATCAAACAGATCTCCCACCACATCGCACAGCGTAGCCCCGCATTCGGCAAGGCGGAGAAGCCCCTTGGCAATCTCCTCGTCGCTTTTTCCCTCGTTGTAGCCGTTTCGGTAGTTGGTAACGTAAACGGGCTTATCACCCGTAAAGGCAAACAGCTCCCGCAGGGCTTGCTCACTTGTATATTCGGGCTTCATACGGCAAAGCTGCATCCCAAAGGCCTCTGCGCCCTCGGGGATCGCCCGATCGATCAGCTCCTTGATCCTTTTCGGATTGTCCGCCTGCACCATACAGACAAGCAGTGGCTTTTCTGTGTGCAGAAAGGGAGCGCGCGCCATTATGCATCCCCTCTCTTCATCGCATTTCTGCCGCCGTCGATCATAATATTCTCTCCGTTGATAAACTGCCCCTTGTCGGATGCGATGAAAAGTGCAAGATCAATGATCTCCTGCGGCTCTGCCGCTCTGCCGAGCATGGTTTTCATGTTTGCCATAGCGGGGCGCGTAAGCACCGGCCCGGGGGAAATGCAAACGGCGCGGATGCCGTGCTTGGCACCGAACTGCGCGAGGGATTTGGTAAGGCCGTACATCAGCCCCGCCTTCGAGGTGGCATAGTCCATGCCGTAGGCGGTTCCCTCCGCCCCCACGATCGAGCCGATGTTGATGATCAGGCCGCACTTTTGCTCACGCATCTGTGCAGAAACGGCATGGGCAAAGTAGAAAGCCCCCTTGAGGTTGACATCGATCCCCCAATCGTACACGTCGATCGGTACATCGGGGAATTCGGGATACTTCACGGTATCCACATGGCACATCCGCGTGGCGGTCCCACCTGCGAAGTTTGCCATAATATCGATCCTGCCAAAGGTCGCAACGGCCTTGTCGCGCGCCGCACATACCTGCGCGTAGTCGCGCACGTCGCAAACGATACCGATGGCCCTGCCGCCATCCCTTTCATTGATTGCCGCCACCTTTTCGGTCAGCACCGCTTCGTTGATATCGCAGAGCACAGCATTGCCGCCGAGCGCCGCAAAGTTTTCGGCAAATAAGAGCCCCATACCGGATGCCGCGCCGGTGGATATCGCAACCTTGCCTGTAAAACACATGTTCCTCATCCTCCCGAATGAATTTTACCTCATTGTAGCACAGGATCTTGACACGGGCAATCTGTAATCTGATATAAATTTGACCTTTTTGATACAATTCCGATAAAATATATTGAAAACCGATACATAAAATGATATAATAACGTCAAAGAGAGGGGATGCAAATGGACTTAAAAAGCATTACCGTGACCGATGTGCACAATGTGATCACCGTGTATTCGGAAAAGGGCAGACACGATACGACGGTCGAGCGGAAATTTTATGGCCTTTCGTTATGCAAGGAGGGGCAGATAACCTATGTCCAAAACGGCGTTGAGTACGTTTCCGACAAGGACTGTGCCGTTTTGCTGCCTCAGGGGGGAAGCTATCGTATCCGCCGTGAAAGGACCGGCCGTTTCCCCGTGATCAATTTTACCTGCCTTGAGCCCCTGAGCGAAACGATCACGGTTATTCCCGTTCAAAATGCGGAAGAGCTGGTCGCCGACTACGAGCGGATGAAAAAGCTTCTTTGCTTCGGCGGAAACCGTGCGCAGATACTCAGCATTTTTTACGGCATGCTCCATAAGCTTTCCTCGGATGGGATCCCGTATGAATTGCGCGGCGCTATGCAGCTGATAAGCAGCGACTATTGCGATTCCTCGCTGACCAATGAGGCCCTGGCCGCCCAATGCAATATGAGCGCGGTGTATTTCAGAAAGCTCTTCACAAAGCACCTCGGCACCTCGCCGAAGCAGTTTGTTATTGACGTGCGTATCCAAAAGGCAAAGCAAATGCTGGCGGAGGGGGCAGAGAGCGTTTCGCTGATATCGGAAAAATGCGGCTTTTCCAACCCGTACCACTTTTGCAGGACCTTCAAACAAAAAACGGGGATAACCCCCCTGGAATACAGAAAAGCGAATCCGATGTACGAGATATAACGCTGTATTCGTTTTTCGGCATGCTTTGGCCGAGGAAGGTTTCTCTGTCCTCTGTTGACAAAATGAGTGCACCGCAGTATAATGAACATAAGAACCGTGCGCTCCCCTCGGGGCGCAGAAAAGGAGCCCAAAATGGAACAAAAATATGCATTCCGCGAGCGGATGTGCGAGGTGCACCGCCCGTTTGATCCCGCTATGGAAGGAAGCTGCCCTGCGGGATGCCTTGACCTTTCGCGCGGCGCATGTGTCATTCTGCCGCGTACGGTCGATGCCGTGACCCTGCACGCCGCAGAGGACCTTTGCGACTATTTCTGCGTGTCGCGCGGTGTCGCGGCCGCGGTTGGCGAGGAAAACGACTGCATCCCGATCCGCCTTCTGCTTTCGGTCGACTCTCCCGAAACCGCCCCGAGCGGCAGCGAGGAGCGCGCCTACCGCATCTCGGTGACGGCAGACGGCGTTAGCGTGACCGCTAACACGGGCAAGGGGCTCTTTGCGGGTACCGTGTATCTTGAAGAGCAGATCAGCGAGGCGCAGGGGCCGTTTTTGCCGATCGGCGAGATCGACCGCCGCCCGCTCTTCACGACCCGTATGGTGCATTCCGGTTATGAGCTTGATGTTTTCCCCGAGGCGTATATGAATCGCCTGGCGCATGACGGCTATGACACCCTTCTCGTCTTTGTCAAGGGCGCGAACCTTGCGCCGCGCGGCGAGACCGACTTCAATGCCCTGATCGAGACCGCCGCCCGTTATGGCCTCGATGTGTATGCCTACAGCTACATGGTCAGCGAAAAGCATCCCGATGACGAAGGGGCAGAG
>JAGBZZ010000324.1 GCA_017652965.1 Clostridia bacterium
GATATACTCGTATGCGGTCTTATCGGCCAGCGTGCCGATCGTCCCTGCGCGGTAAACGTTCCCTTCCCCGAAAAGCTCCTCGGTGTATTTGTGGACGCGCCCCTGCACATCCCCCGAGAAGTTCAGGTCGATATCGGGGGACTTGTCCCCATAGAAGCCAAGGAAGGTCTCAAACGGGATATCGTGCCCGTCGTTGATCATCATGGTACCACAGGTAGGACAGGGCTTATCGGGCAGATCAAAGCCAGAGCCGACCGAGCCGTCGGTAATAAACTCGGAATATCGGCAGGAGGGACAGCGGTAATGGGGCGGCAGGGGGTTGACCTCCGAAATACCCGCCATACTGGCAACGAAGGAGGAGCCGACCGAGCCGCGCGAGCCGACAAGATAGCCCTGGCTTTCACTGTACCACACCAGCTTTTGTGCGATCATGTAAAGCACCGCAAAGCCGTTTTTGATGATGGACGTCAGCTCACGGTCCAGGCGGTCACGGACAAGGTCGGGCAGGGGGTCACCGTACCAATCGTGGGCACGGTCCCAGCACAGCTTTTGCAGATCCTCCTCTGCCCCCTCCATGTGCGGGGGGTAGTTGCCCTTCGGGATCGGACGAAGCGGCTCGATCATATCCGCGACAAGGCGCGTGTTGGTAATGACCACCTCACGGGCGGTCTCCTCACCGAGGTAGGAGAACTCGTCCAGCATCTCCCGCGTGTTGCGCAGGTAAAGCCCGATATCGCGGTCAGCATCATCAAACTTCATGCCGGCGAGAAGGATCTTACGGTAGATCTCGTCCTCTTTATTCAGGAAGTGGGCATCACACGTAGCCACCACGGGGCGGCCGTATTTGCGGCCAAGCGCCACAATGCGGCGGTTAAGATTGCGCAGGGTATCCTCATCCGGCACGGTACCGTCGGCGATCAGGAAGCGGTTATTGCCGATCGGCTGGATCTCGAGATAGTCATAATACTCTACGATCTCACGGATATCCTCCTCCGAGCGGTTCTCAAGAAGCGCACGGAAAAGCTCCCCCGCCTCGCATGCCGAGCCGAGGATCAGCCCCTCACGGTGCTTATCAAGGACACTCTTCGGGATACGGGGGGTACGGCGGAAGCATTCGAGATAGCCGTAGGAAACAAGCTTATAAAGGTTCTTCAGCCCCTCCTGGTTTTTGGCGTAGATGATCATGTGGTAGGGCTTCAGAAGGAGGGGGTCTGTCGACGCCTTCATGGCATCGGTGACCTCCATATACGAGCGGATGCCGTCCTCCTCCAGCTGATCCACCATGCAGAAGAAGATACGCGAAAGCATCTCGGCATCGTCGGATGCGCGGTGATGGTTAAAATCCCCCAGCTGATAGCGGTCTGCCACGGCATCCAGCGTATGCTTCTTCTCCTTGGGGAAAAGGAAGCGGGAAAGAGCCAGGGTATCGAGGTAGGGGTTGGCAAAGGGATAGCCGCACTGCTCTGCCGCCGCGCGGATAAAGCCCACGTCAAAGTTCGCATTGTGCGCCACAAGGAGGCGGTCGCCGATAAAGGCCAGAAAATCCTGCAGGGCATCGGCGATATCCGGGGCATCTGCCACCATCTCGTCGGTGATACCGGTCTTCTCTACAATAAAGGGCGGGATGGGAATGCCCGGATTTACAAAGGTATTGAAGACCTCGAGAACCTCGCCGTCCTTGACCTTCACGGCACCGATCTCGGTGATGCGGCAGGTTGCCACCGAAAGGCCGGTGGTCTCGATATCAAAGACCACGACCTCGCCGCGAAGCGGGCCGTCATATGCGCCGTACAGTGCGGCAACCGTATCGTTGACAAAATAGGCCTCAGTACCGTAAAGCACCTTCAGCTCAGGGTATTTCTTATCGACCTCCAGCATGATTTCCGGGAAGGCCTGTACGGTGCCGTGGTCGGTAATACCGATGGCGGTGTGCCCCCAGCGCTTAGCCGTGGCCACGATCTCGTCCGGGCGGGTCAGGGCGTCCATCGTGGACATGTTGGTATGCAGGTGAAGCTCTACCCGCTTTTCCTCCTCGTCATCGGTGCGAAAAAGCCGCTTGATCCTTACGGCCGCATTCGGAGACATGACCGGCTCGTTATTCATGTACTGCTCACGGTAGACCTTACCGCGAACGCCGAGCACCGCCCCCTCCTTGACGTCCTTGACCCAGGCGGCCGCCTCCACGTCAAAGGAGCGGCGCAGGTACATAGAGGAGGTGCCGTCGGTAAGCCCCAGGATCACGGTGATGCGGTCACCCGTCCGATTTTCGCGCAATTCCTTTGAGAAGACCTCGCCGAGGATAAGCACCGTCTCACCCTCGCGCTTGTGCGCCTCGGCGATCGGGAGCGGGTCCTCGGGGGTAAAGGGACGCCCCAGCACCGCCTCGGGCGAGGAGACGTCAAAGGAGGTGCCACCCACCGCAATGACGGTAGCCGAGGGCTTCTCGACCGTGACGGCCGCAGTGCTCAGGCTGACGGCGTGAGCAAAATCCGGATTCTCGGTCGGGGGGGTAGCCTCCTGGCGGCGCACCTCTGCCGCGGCGGCGCGGCGCAGCTGCTCATCAAGCCTTGCGCGCTCGGCCGCCTCCATGGCGGCACGGCGTGCCTCGGTACGCTCCTCCGCATCCCGGCAGGACACGATCACCACGCGGCGGCTGACACGGTAACGGTTAGCAAGAATAGCCGACAAAAGCTCTGCCGTTTTCTGCACCATGGCGACCCCGCTTTGCAAAAAGGGGATCTCCACCGTCACGCACTCTCCGTCGTCGCGCGAGGTGGCCTCGTAAAAGAAGCCGTTGGCCACCGCACCGATCTTGGCCGCCTCCGCAAAGATCTCGCCCATCACGGCCGCCGAAAATTCCTCGGGCGGGTAATGCGGGAAAATGCGGAAGGAATAGGCCTCGGTCAAGCGGCAAAGGTCATCCTCGATCGCATAAAGAAGATCGGCATCCTGGCGGCGATCGAATTCAATATTCAGTTCAAGGCGCGGTGGGCTTTTGGTCGCAAAGCGCAGGCTTTGGTCATGCCCCGCCTCCAGCACGCGGCGGCGTGCCGTTTCCTGAGGCTGGTACCGGTCGGCAATGATTTTTTTGTAGATGCTTTCCTGTTCTGTCATGCTATGTCACTTTCCGGATGTTTTTGTATCTTATATCTTAAACGAAAGCTTGTCCCGATTTGGGGACAGGCACGGTCATTTCGCCATTTTTTTGATCTCCGCAATAAGGGCAGGCAGGATCCTGTCCTCCGGCACCTTGCCGATCGGCTTACCGTGTGAAAAAAGAAGGGCCTCACCGCGGCCGCCCGCAATGCCAACGTCCGCCTCACGCGCTTCCCCGGGCCCATTGACTGCACATCCCATCAAGGCCACCGTCAGAGGCAGCTCAGCAAGCCCCTCCTGCACGATTGCCTCATGGAAGGCGGAGGAAAGGGCTACAAGGTCGATAGAGGTACGGCCGCAGGTCGGACAGGAGACCACCCGCATAGCGGGGCGGGTGGAAAGCGAGAGCGCCGCCAGGATCTCACGGGCGGCCGCCACCTCGCGCACGGGGGCGGCCGTTAAGGATACCCGCACGGTGTCCCCGATCCCCTCGGCAAGAAGCGTCCCGATGCCCACCGCGCTTTTTACGGTGCCATCCCGCTCCGCCCCTGCCTCGGTCACGCCCAGGTGCAGGGGATAGTCGCATTTGGCGGCAAGAAGGCGGTTGGCGGCGATCATGGCCGGTACCGAGGAGGTCTTGACCGAAATGACGATATCGTAAAAATCACAGGCCTCAAGAAGCGCCGCATGTGACAAGGCACTTTCTGCCAGTGCCTCAGGGGTCGGGCCACCGTAGCGCGCAAGGATCTCGCGCTCAAGCGAGCCGCCATTGACCCCGATGCGGATCGGCACACCGCGTGTGCGACAGGCGGCGGCCACGGCACGGACACGGTCTGCCCCGCCGATATTGCCGGGATTCAGGCGGATCTTGTCGGCACCTGCAGCCAAAGACTCCAGCGCCAGGCGGTAGTCAAAATGGATATCCGCCACCAAGGGAACCTGCACACCTGCCTCCCGCAAATAGGAAAAGACGGGTGCCGCAGCGGCATCCGGAACCGTTAAACGAACCACGTCGCACCCTGCCGCCTCCAAGGCCGAAACGGCCGAAAGACAGGCGGCAAAGTCGTGCGGGTCGGTATTGATCATAGACTGAACCGAGATGGGAGAGGTACCGCCGATCGACACCTCACCCGCCCGTACTGTGCGGCAACTTCGCCGCGAAAACGCATATGACATGGCTATCCTCCCTTTACCGTCGGAAGAGTCCCAGAATATCCTTTCCCGTCACGAAGATCATAAGACCGAAAAGAAGAAGCAGAAACGCGTAATGGATCGCCCCCTCCACCTTCTCGGGGATCGGGCGGCGGATGATGGCCGAAATGACCAGAAAGAGGATGCGCCCACCGTCAAGCGCCGGGATGGGAAAGAGATTGACGATGCCAAGGTTCAGGCTGATGACCGCCACGATGTAGATAAAGCTCTCGATCCCCATACGTGCAGTCTCCACCATTACCCCCGCAACCCCGACAGGGCCCGAGACGGCATCAATGCCAAAGCGGCCGGTAACAAGATCATAGATCGATTCCCATACCATGCGCACCGTCATAATACAGCGATAGAAGGTGTGGCGCAGGACCGCGCCGAGCGTCCCACGCTCTGTCCCAAGGTAAAAATCGCGGCCACCAAGCGTCTGCCCGCTTTCCTCAAAGGTCAGAAAGCTGAAATCCGTAAGGATCAGCTCCTCCCCGCCGCGATCGACCACCAGGGTAACGGGATGGATCCCCCGGCGCATGATCTCATAGTCAAGCTCCGCCCCGATGCGGACACGCCGCCCGTTTACCGAGAGGATGCGATCCCCCTCGCGAAGCCCCGCCTCATACCCGGCGGGCACGCGCCCGTCCTCATACGTGGCAAACCGATCGACAACCGGCGTTTGCAGGCTATCCCCGGCGATCATGGCGACGCACAGAAGCATCAGAAAAAATCCGCTGATAAGGTTCATGACCCCGCCTGCGGCCATAATGATGAGGCGTTGCCAGGCGGGCTTTTTCCCGAGGGCGTTCGGGTCATCAGACTCCTCATCCTCGCCAACCATTGAGACGTAGCCGCCAAAGGGGAGGAGACATATCTTGTAAACAATACCTGTCTTTTTTGAGGTATATCCCACAAGACGTGGGCCCATACCGATAGAAAACTCCTTAACCGTAACGCCGCAGGCACGGGCGCTGACGAAGTGCCCCAGCTCATGAAGGAAGATCATAAGCCCGAAGGCAAGGACGGCAAGGAGGATATAAAGTACGGTCATAAAGCACCTTTCCTTTTAGAGTCAATCAGGTTTTTGGCAACGGCGCGCGCCTCGGCATCTGCCGCAAGGATCTCGGAAAGCGCCGCAGCCGCCGCGGGGACGCGCGAAAGCGTGCCCTCCAGAACGTCGGCAATATCGAGGAAGGAGATCTCCTCCTGCAAAAAGGCCGCCACCGCCACCTCATCGGCCGCGTTTAAAACCGCGGGGGCGGCGCCCCCCATCCGCAGAGCCGAAAAGGCCAGCGAAAGCGCCGGGAAGGCCTCGGGATCCGGCCGATGGAAGGTCAGCTTGCCAAGTGCAAAAAGATCCAGGGGCGGAATGCAGGCCGGGCGGCGGTCGGGATAGGTCATGGCGTACTGCACGCAGGCGCGCATATCAGGCACCGAAAGCTCTGCCATCACGGTATTATCAATATATTCCACCGCCGAATGAATTATACTTTCGGGATGCACAAGTACCTCTACCGCATCGGGCGGCACGTCAAAAAGGCGAACCGCCTCAATGACCTCAAAGCCCTTGTTCATCAGGGTGGCGGAATCCACCGTGATCTTTGCCCCCATTTTCCACGTGGGGTGCGCCAGTGTATCCGAAAGCTTCACCGCCGCAAGACGGGCACGGTCATATCCGTAAAAGGGGCCGCCGGAGGCCGTCAGAAGCAGGCGGCGCACCTCTCTCCCCTGCCCGGCAAGCAGACACTGGAAGATGGCGCTGTGCTCGCTGTCCACAGGCAGGATCTCGGTGCCGCTTTCGGCGGCGACGGCACGCACGTGAGGGCCGGCGATGACCATGGACTCCTTATTGGAAAGCGCCAGGCGCTTACCGGTACGGCAGACCGCAAGGCTGGGCATCAACCCCGCTTTACCGAGGATGGCGTTGACAAACACGTCGGCATCGCTTTCGCCGATCGCCGCAAGCAGCCCCTCCTCACCCGAAAGCACCCGCACAGGGGTATCGGCAAGGCGCAGGGAAAGCTCGCGCGCGGCGGCAGGGTCTGAAACGGCGCACATGCGGGGCAAAAATTCCCTGGCCTGCTCCTCCAGTAGGGAGACCGAGCTACCGGCGGCCAAAAGGTCCACACGGCACCCAAGGGCACGCGCCACAGAAAGCGCCTGCTGACCGACCGAGCCGGTCGAGCCGAGAACCGCACAGGAAGTGGGAAAAGCAGTCATATCATTTCTCCATGGGTATTTTAGAAAAAGGCGGCCGCCCACAAGGGGCGGCTCACCGTGATGTCATCAGGAAAAAAGCGAAAACGAGCCGCCAAGCAGGCAGAACCAAAGAATAAGCGGTGCCGTGGCGATGACCGAATCAAAGCGGTCAAGCACGCCGCCGTGGCCGGGAAAAAGGCGGCTATAGTCCTTGATACCGTACTCACGCTTGATGGCCGAAAGGGCGAGATCCCCGATCTGCGAGACGACCGACACAAGAAGCCCGGCAAGCAGAAGGACCTTATAATTCGGCACGGGGCCACGCCCCGAAACGATCCACCCGTAAAGCCCGAAAACGGCCACGGCAAAGAGAATGCCGCCAAGGCTTCCCTCCACCGTCTTTTTGGGACTGATGACCGGGGCAAGCTTATGCCGCCCGAAAAGGCGACCGGTAAAATAGGCAAAGGTATCGGTCACCCAAGAGCCGATAAAAGGCAAAAGGAAGAGGAAGACACCGTTCTCAAGATCGCGCAGAAGCACCATGGCCTAAAAGGCA
>JAGBZZ010000325.1 GCA_017652965.1 Clostridia bacterium
ATCTTGCAAAAACCGATGCACTTTATGAGTAAAAACAAAATATTGTAAGGTTTTGCTTACATTCAATAAACAAGCATCTATATCGATTACAGGGAGGATCATGATGGATCAGGCATATATACGGTTCCCGGGCTTCAGGTCCAAGGCGGTAACGCTCAGCTACGATGACGGCGTAAGGCAGGATAAGCGCCTTATCGGGGTGGCGAGCTTTGTTTAACGCAAGGAGAATTCTTTATGAATACCGAAAATACGACGAAAAAGATCCTGCATCCTCGCCCCGATAAATGGCGGGAGGAATTTATCAACCTGAACGGTGAATGGGAATTTTTCTTTGACGAGCCGACCTATGACCGCCGCATTACCGTTCCCTTTTCCTGGGCTTCTCCCCTTTCCGGGATCGGGAAGCTCTTGGCGCCGCGGGCATAGCCCATACCGCGCGAGCCGGCGCCGATCAGAACGACTTTAATTTTTTTGGCTATAACATATCTCCTTGTTTTTTCTTTTTGAGTAGTTTTGTTTACGAATCAATCTTCCATAAGCCGCATCGCCAGCTCATAGCAGGTGATGACGCCATCGGCCATCTTTGGGAAGTTGCAGACGTCGACGGTGTCGAGAGCGGTATGGAGGATACGGAAGGGCTTCTTATCGCAGAGCCAGATCGTCGGGATGCCGGCGGCGATAAAGGTCTTATCATCCCCCGACGCCAGCGAGACCCCGTAGGGCGGGAGCTTATCGGCGGGGAGCTTTTCGGGGTGGCCGATCTCGTAATGCGGCTTAGCGTAGAAAATGCCGTAATCGTCAAAGTTCATAAAGAAGGCAATGTCCTCATGGCCGTGACGCTTCACGTAGTCCTCGCTCCCGGGAGGATAGTCGTAGGCGATGTATTCCTCGGCCGAAAAGGCAACGAAGTCGAGCGTGCAGTCACCCCGATAGTCGGCAAACATACGGGCCATCTCAAGGAGCATCGCCGTGCCCGAGGCATTGTCACCGGCGGCGGCGATCAGGGGCGAGCCGTCGTAATGCGCGCCGAAGACCACCTTTTTACTGCCACCCTCACGGCGGCCGATGACGTTATAGGCCACCGTGTCGTAGGGCTCGGCATCCACGGTGAGACGGTAGGTATGCTCGCTGTGCGAGAGGAGGTAGAAGCCGCCCTCGGCATTCACGGAAAGCGTGGCGATCGTGTTGATAAAGGGAGAGCGCACGCGCTTGGTGGAGGGGGCGACGTCACAGTGACCGTAGGTCGTGAAGATGGCGGCGGCGGCACCGCGGCGCTCCAGCTCCTCTGCCATCTTATTGAGCCGGCCAACGCCCGCCTCAAGAAGCGTGCAGAAGCAGATGCAACCCTCAACCGAGACGTCCTCGGCGGGCAGGTCCTCAAAGATCACAAGCTTGCCCGTCACGTCACAGGAGGCCGAGAAATAGCAGGCGGTAAAGCCGGGGACGCTACAGCCGAGCGTCAGATCCCGGAAGGTAGCCGAGCGGTAATGCCACCCGCGCACGGGATAGGATTCGCGGATCACGGTAAGGCCGAGAGCGCGGAGCTCCCCCTCCACATAGTCGGCGGCGGCATAGTCCCCCTCCGAGCCTGCGTGGCGGGTGGGATAGTCTCCCACTATCGCCTCGGTATGGGCGCGGAGGCGATCCTTCAGCTCCATGCCCGCAAGTTCTTCGCTTTTCATTTTTTTCATTGCATTTTCTCTCCTCTTATATGTTTCGTATTTTTTCCGATAAGCTCTAGTCGGCAGGTCTCAAAGGACGCGCTCGGGGATCCCGGTATAAAGATCCTCACGGCGCTCGCACATATAGTATTCATACGGCGCGCCGTAGGAATTGCAGGAAAGCCAACGGCGGCGCGCAGGATCGTTAAAATCAATATCCGCCACGGCATAGCCCTTCCCTTCGCCGCTGTCAAGGAGCGGGTTCATCCAGTTCGAGGAGATTTACGCTCTTAACAGTAGCAGTATTCCAATCCTTGGTGTATATAATATCGGTAGGCGCAAGGTCGGCAGCATCTGATTAAGTTATACAACAAAAACCGTTCGTTGTCAAGAAAAACCAGACCGCCATTTCTAACGGTCTGGAAAAACATATTATTCGTTTTTGCAAAAGGAAGTTAGGTAAACTGTTCGACAATACGTTGTTTACCTGTTTTTATATCTTCAAACAAAAACTCAGTAAACAGCAATGTTTCGTAGTGTTTGCCTTTCCTCCTCTTTTGGGAAATAAATTTCATCGGTATGCCATCCTCTCCCATTGGCCATTCAGCTTCTTGAATCCAATGAGGATATTTGTTTGATTCGATGTGGAACAGGGATTTTAATGAGTATTTACGGTAAAAATATTTTGCCGCCAAGGCGTGTGCTTGTCTTGATACGGGGATTGCTCGCTTTGCGAGCTCACCCACGCCCTGCGCCCCGGGAGCGAGCTTTCAGATCTTCGGGCGGGGGGATCGAACCCCATTCCGCATCGCTCCGCTCACGGAGAGCGATACGATGCGCCCCGAGTGGTAGCATATGCGGTATTTTTTATACTGTATCCTCGAATGCTACTTGACGGCTTTCGCCGTATGCGCTATAATCGGGGTAGCGAGCTTTATTTAACGCAAGGAAGAATTCTTTATGAATACCGAAAATACGACGAAAAAGATCCTGCATCCTCGCCCCGACAAGTGGCGGGAGGAATTTATCAACCTGAACGGTGAATGGGAGTTTTCCTTTGACGCGCCGACGTATGAGCGCCGCATTACCGTTCCCTTTTCCTGGGCTTCTCCCCTTTCCGGGATCGGGGAGGACGTGCGCGGCACGGGCTATTACCGCCGCACGCTCTCGCTTGATATCGGGGGGATGCACCCCTTTCTTATCGTTGGTGCCGCCGATTACGAGTGCGAGATTTTCTTGAACGGGCAGGCGCTTTTCTCCCATCGCGGCGGCTATATGCCGATCGAGGTCGACCTCCTCCCCGCTTGGCGAGAGGGGGAGAATATCCTTGAGATCCGTGTGACAGATAAGGACGTGGGCGGGCAGACCATGGGCAAGCAGTGCTACGGCGCAATACGCGGCATCTGGCAAACGGTCTACCTTGAGCTTCGCCCTGCCGCCTATCTTGAGAGCTTCTTCATCCGTACTGCGCTTGATGGGGAGGTCACCATCGACTGTACCCCGTCGCGGGATGCGGAAAGCCCCCGCTTCTATGCCGAGTTTGGGGGCGTGCGCGCCGAGGACGAGCACGGAAGGATCACCCTGCGGATCGACGAGCCCCACCTCTGGTCGCCGGAAGACCCCTATCTTTACGAGGGCGTTATCCGCATGGAAAGCAAGGCGGGGATCGATACGGTGCATACTTATTTCGGCATTCGCACGGTGGGCATCGAGCGCGACCGTGACGGCGTTAGCCATTTTGTGCTTAACGGTAGGCCGATCTATCTTCGCGGCGTGCTGGATCAGGCCTATCACCCCGAGGGGTACTTTACCCTGCCGTCGGACGAGGACTGCGAGGAGGAGATCCTGCGCGTCAAGCGCCTCGGGCTGAACTGCACCCGCATCCACGTCAAGAGCGAGGAGCCGCGCAAGCTCTACGCCGCCGACCGCCACGGCATTCTTGTTTTACAGGATTTCCCCTGCTTTTGGCCTGCGCCGACCGAGGCGTTTTGCGAGCAGTACGAGCGGGAGCTTACCGAGGCGGTCCTCCGTGATCGCAACCATCCCGCCATCTTTATGTGGATCGTGTTTAATGAAAGCTGGGGGCTGCTTTCCTTCGGGAAGAAAGGCGATTGGGCGAGTGACAAGATCCTCCCCGAAACCGAGCCTTGGGTCAGGAAATGCTTCCACCTTGTGAAATCGCTTGATCCTACTCGTCCCGTCGAGGACAACTCCCCCTGTCGGAACGACCACATTCTCACCGACGTCAACTCCTGGCACTTTTATATCAATGACCGTGACGGGCTTCGCAATAACCTTCGCACGTATGCCGACGGCACGTACCCGGGATCGTCCCACAATTTTATCCCCCCCAACCGTCAGGAGAAGCCGATGCCTCTCCTGAACAGCGAATGCGGCTTCGTGTGGGGGATCGATGGCGGTGCCGGGGACTGCGACCTTGCCTGGCAGTACCTGATGATGATGAACGAGTTCCGCCTTGAGGGGCGGCTTTCGGGCTTCGTGTATACCCAGCTGCACGACGTGACCAACGAGTTCAACGGGTATTACCGCATTGACAATGTAAACAAAACCTTCGGTTTCGAAGGCGTTTTCCCCGGGATGGCGATGGGGGATCTGCATAGCGACCTCTACCTCGCGTATGACGAAGCCCCCGGCAGGCGGGCGAGCGCGGGTGAGCTGATCAAGACCCCGCTCTATCTTGCCTCGGTCTATGACTATGAGCCAAAGGGAGAGATCACGGCGCTTTGCGAGTATATCGCGCTTGCGCCGAACGGCGAACGCACCTGCATAGCAAGCGAGCGCTTTGCCGTTACCGATACGCGCCGCGGCGTTCATCCCATTGGCACGACCGCCTTTACCGCGCCGCAGGGGGATGCCCTCGTGATCCTTGGGCTTACGCTTCTTGCGGGGGATCAGGTCATTATGCGCAATTTTGCCGCTATCGACTGTGCCGGTGCGAGCGATGCTCTCACCGTTCCCTTTGAGGCAATCACGGCCTCGGGCTTTGACCGCACCTTCACCTGCATTGACGGCGAAAAATGGAATGCCCTCGGTGCCGGGGTCGCTTCCTTTACGCTTTGCAAGCAGGACATCCCGCGCGATGCGGAGGGCGGCTTTACCCTGCGCCTTGAGGCCTCTGCCCGCCCGACCTATCGGCGCGATCTGCCGGGAGGGGAGGATAAGCACATCTCCTTTTCTACGGTACAGCGGCTTGATCCCGCCGAGAAGCCGAACAGCTTCCCGATGACCGATGAGCATCCCACACCGACCGTTACGCTTACGGTTGGGATCGGCGAGCATATCCGAGAAGATATTCCCTTGCCTTACGCCCCTGCCGATTGCCGTGGTATTCTCTCGCATCTGTATCAGCCGTGTGCCACGCGGATCGACGAGGCCGGCTCATACGGCGAGCTGATCACGGTGCATGTAGACGGTAAGCAGGCCGCGGAGCTCCCCGAATGCTTTACGGTTACGCTGACATCCGACGGTGGTCTTTCGCTCTTCGGGCGGAGGAGCGGACGGTATCCCTGCGCGATCGATATCACAAAGGAATAAAAAAGAAAAGAGAGCTATATCGCTTCATTTGCGGTACAGCTCCCTTTTGCTTGCGGCACACGACCTTCTCGGTATAGCATCCTTTGCCCTCAAATACCGGATAGGCCGCTCCCTTTTGGGATTATAGAAAGTCTAAGATAAATTCCATGATAAAGGCAGAGCTCCAGCTAAAGCAGGGTTTGCCTTACTGTCGGCTATGTAAATTAAAGCACATGCCCCTTCCTTTGTCAAGGGGAATTCACCCGGCTTATAAAAAGCAAGGCGGTAGCCTTGCTTCAATCTGCTTTTTCGTTTTCGCACCAAATCAATGCGTAGCATTGTATGGAATCGGCACGGAGTGCCGTATGGAATCCGTCGCAGACGGAATGGAATCAAGACCGAAGACGGAGAAATACAAGCTATCGCTTGATGCCATACGCGGACGAGCCGCAATGCCATACAACGCCTTTGGCGTTGATTCCATACCAAGCCCTTCGGCCTTGGATAAAACAAAAACCACCGATACAGCTCGTCCTTTTCCTTTTTCCTTCAAAAACGTAACGGATTTTGGTAAAATCGTCCTCGGGGATTGCTTTTGGTCATGGGTTCTTTTATAATGGGGATATAATACCGAGAGGAGTTTTTATATGCTTCGTTTAACGACAGTATTTGCCGACCACGCGCTTTTTCAGCACTCCGCACCCCTGACGGTGCGCGGTACTGCCGAAGGGAAGGTCAGCGTTTTGATTAAAAGGGGGGCGGTCGTGCTTTCCTCGGGAGAGGGGGATATCGGTGCGGACGGCCGCTTCGCGGTCTGCCTTACAACGCCGCCCGCCTCCTTTGATCCCTGCACCATCCACGTGACCTCGGGTGGCGACTCCGTGGTGCTTTCGGACGTTCTTTTCGGAGAATTGTGGATCGCGGGCGGGCAATCGAATATGGAGCTGCCGAACGAAGAGCACCCCGACTACGACCTGCGCCGCCCCGGCTTTATCGCCGCAGGTGTGCGCGCCTATCATGCCTATCAGTTCCCGTTTGACGATCCGATGCCGCGCGAGCCCGAGCTTTTCGGCGAGGGCGATTGGTTCCGCGCAGAGGATGAGCGCTTTCGTGAGGTGGCGGCGCTCCCCTCGATCTTCTGTCAAAGAGTCAGCGAGGCTCTTGGCGTGCCCGTCGGCTTTTTGAACGTTAACCGCGGCTGTACGCGCATCGAAACCTGGATCCCTGCCCGTATGATGGACGAGGAGCTGCGCGACTACCTGATCAAGACCGACCGCCTCCCGACCGATGAAAACTGGAACACCTTTGGGGATCGCACGCGCTACATCGACAAGAATTTCCAGCAATTCTCGTCCTACTATAACCGTGCGGTTGCGCCGCTTGCGGGCGTTTCGGTACGCGGTATCCTCTGGTATCAGGGGGGCAGTAACCGCTCCGAGCATTGCAAGTACGGCTATTATCCCACCCTGCTGGATACCCTGCGCCGCGCCTGGCGCGAGGATCTCGGTATCCCGGGGGCGCCCTTCCCGGTCTACCTGTCGGCGCTTTATCCCTATGGTGCGGGGGAGATCACCGTAGACGACGGCGTTTTCGTCGGCGATCTTGTCCGCCTTGCCGAGTCCCGACCCGGTGAATACTACGTTTTGCCGATCAGTGACCTTTCGCCTGCGTGGGCGGTGTTTTCCAAAAACCACCCCGTGCACCCCGTCAACAAATACCATCAGGGTGAGCGCTTTGCGCGCCTTGTGCTGGATACCTTCTACCGTACCGAGGGGGAGGGCACTTTGCCCGCTACGCTTGCCGAGGTCACGCGCGGCGGCGGTGCGATCACCCTTCGCTTCCGTAACGTCGGCACAGGTCTCTATGTAAAGGGCGAGGCACCCCACGGCCTCTATATCGCCGACGGCGAGGGGCACTATCTGCCCGCCACCGAATGCGAGATCCTCTCGCCCGACACCCTGCGCATTTCCCACCCGGGCATTCCCGCGCCGCAGGAGGCGGCTTATGACATCCGTATGGGCGAGGTCGAGTGTAACCTCTTTGCGGGTGCCTATCCTGTCCTGCCCTTCTTTACCGCACCTCACGATGCCTGGCGGGATATCCGCATTGAAAGGCGCCCGTGGTGTGAGCTGACGATGGACGGCGATCTTCACGTGAAGGATGACGTGGACGTATACCGCCGCGCCATCTTCGCGCCCATCGCGGGGAGCGGCTGCTGCTACGACCGTGACTATACCCTTGGGCCGCGCTCGCTCCGCATCTATACCGACGAGGGGGACGGCAAGGAATTCGGCGTTCGCATCCATTCGTATAAAGGCGCACGGCTTGACCTTGGGCACTACCGCGCGTTGCGTATGGGTGTCTTCCCGATGCGCGCCCTCATTGCCGAGCTTCACCTGATGATCAACGGCGAGGACGTGGTGATCCCCGCAAGCGAGCCGAAGTCGCTTTCGACCCCCGCCTGGGGCGAGATCGAGTTCTCGCTTGCCGATATTCAGCCCGGCGCGGATATCAGCGCAATGGAATGGCGCTTCCGCCGTACCGAGGGGGTTGCCTTCGGTGTCGTGAATACCGCAAAAGAGGCAAACGGCATTAACCTCGACAGAATTTACCTCGTGCCCTGATGCAAACAAAAAACCACCGTGTTCGGTGGTTTTTGTTTTTGGTGGAGAGTGTGTAACGGAAATTGAACCTTTTATTTCATCACGGCAGAGCCGTGGATATCATCCGCAACTTGTTGCGGCATATCATCAATGCGGAGCATTGTATAGACGCTCGCAGGCTCGCTATTCCGTCGCTTCG
>JAGBZZ010000326.1 GCA_017652965.1 Clostridia bacterium
CCTTTACCGGCATGCGTCTGTTCCACCATTAAGAGGTGCGCCGATGAAGCTGATGGTCGTCGGTGGTGGCGGGCGTGAGCATGCCATCATCAAAAAGCTGAAGGAAAACCCCCTTGTGGAGGTGATCTACGCCCTCCCCGGTAACGGCGGTATCGCCCGCGATGCCGTGTGCGTGCCGATCGGGGCAAAGGATATCCCCGCGATCGTGACCTTTGCCAAGGAAAACGGCATTGACTATGCCGTTGTCGCCCCGGACGATCCCCTGGTGCTTGGCTGTGTCGATGCCCTCAAGGCTGTCGGCATCCCCTCCTTCGGTCCGTGCGGCGCGGCCGCAGAGATCGAGGGAAGCAAGGTCTTTTCCAAAAATCTTATGAAGAAATACGGCATCCCGACCGCTGCCTACGAGGTGTTTGAGAATGCCGCCGATGCCCTTGCGTATCTGGATACCGCCGCGATCCCCACGGTCATCAAGGCCGATGGGCTTGCCCTTGGCAAGGGCGTGATCATTGCCGAAACGCGTGAGGATGCCAAGCGCGCCGTGCGCGAGATGATGGAGGATCACGTCTTCGGTAAGAGCGGTGACCGCATCGTTATCGAGGAGTTCCTTACCGGCCCCGAGGTCTCGGTGCTGGCCTTTACCGACGGTGTGACCCTTATCCCGATGGTCTCGTCTATGGACCACAAGCGCGCCGGGGACGGCGACACCGGCCTCAACACCGGCGGGATGGGTACGGTTGCCCCGAACCCCTACTATACCGAGGCTATCGCCGCCGAGTGCATGGAGACCATCTTTATGCCCACCATCCGCGCTATGGCCGCCGAGGGGCGCCCCTTTACGGGATGCCTCTACTTCGGGCTCATGCTGACCCCGAAGGGCCCGCGCGTGATCGAATACAACTGCCGCTTCGGTGACCCCGAGACCCAGGTTGTACTGCCGCTTCTTGAGAGCGACCTTCTCACCGTGATGATGGCCACCACAAACGGCACGCTTGCCGAGTGTGAGGTGAAGTTCTCGTCGGGTGCCGCCGCTTGTGTCATCATGGCATCCGGCGGGTATCCCACCGCTTATGAGAAGGGTTATCCCATTGAGATGCCCGAGGAGGTTGCCGACCACGTGGTGGTAGCGGGCGCTTCGCTGGAGGATGGCCGCCTTGTGACAAGCGGCGGGCGCGTGCTTGGCGTGTGCGCCACCGGCGAAACCCTTAAGGAGGCGCTGGCCACGGCCTACGCCCGCACCGAAAAGATCAGCTTCACGGGGGCGTTTTACCGCCACGATATCGGCAAGCGTGCGCTTGCCGCAGGGAAGGAGTAAAGTATGGTTTACAGAATATACGTAGAAAAGCGCGAGGGGCTGGAGAACGAGGCGCGTGCCGCCTATGCCGAGCTTTCGGGGCTTTTGGGCATTTCTTCGCTTCGCTCTGTGCGTCTTCTCAACCGCTATGACGTAGAAAATATGGACGAGGCCCTCTTCCGTGAGGCGGTGGGCACCGTTTTTTCCGAGCCCCAGCTTGACCTGGTGTACGACGAATGCCCGACGGCAGACCGCATCTTTGCCGTGGAGTATTTGCCCGGTCAGTTTGACCAGCGTGCCGACTCGGCCGCTCAGTGCATCAGCCTTCTCTCGCAGGTCGAGCGGCCGCTGATCCGCACGGCGCGTGTCTACCTCCTTGAGGGGGACATCACCGATGCCGAGCTTGCCGAGATCAAGAAGTACCTGATCAACCCCGTTGAGGCGCGTGAGGCATCTCTTGAAAAGCCGAAGACCCTGGTGATGGCCTACGATATCCCCACCGAGGTGGAAACGCTTTCGGGCTTTACGGCGCTCGACGACGACGGCCTTGCCGACTTCCTTGCCACCTACGGCCTTGCGATGGATCTTGACGACGTCCGCTTCTGCCGTGACTACTTCAAGAATGACGAGGGGCGCGACCCGACCATCACCGAGATCCGCATGATCGACACCTACTGGTCGGATCACTGCCGCCACACCTCCTTCCTCACCACCCTCGACAGTGTGCGCTTTGAGGATGCGACGCTCGCCGCCGCCTTGGACGAGTACATCGCCA
>JAGBZZ010000327.1 GCA_017652965.1 Clostridia bacterium
GAAGGCCATCGCCAGGATGCTGATGGCCTGTGCGGCGATTTCAATGGGTTGCATAAAAGTGCTCCTTGATCTTGGCGGGTCGGTTGCTTTCCACCAAATAAAAAACGGAAAACGAAGATGCCTTGGCGGGGTTTTTGACAACAAAAACAGACCGTTCCCTTTTCGGTTATGCCTTATTCCGCCCTTGCGCGAGCCAATGCTATGGCGGGTCGGTTGTTATCAAAAAACAGACCGTTCCCTTTTCGGTTATGCCTTATTCCGCCGTCTCCCCATACTCGGCGATGTAGGGGAGGTTGCGATAGTATTCCGCACAGTCAAGCCCGTAGCCGATCACAAAATGGTCGGGGATCGTAAAGAGCGAGAGATCGGCTACAAAGTCCACAAGGCGGCGGGAGGGCTTGTCAAGCAGGGTCACCACACGGAGCGAGCGCGGCCCGCGGGCCCGCAGAAGCTTGGTGACGTCAAGCAGGGTACGGCCGGTGTCCACAATGTCCTCCACGATGATCACGTGGCAGTCGCTGATGTCACGGTCAAGATCCATCGTGATCTTGACAACGCCCGAGGAGGTCGTCCCCTCGTAATAGCTCTTGGCGCACATAAAGCCCACCTCGCACGGTACGGTAACGGCACGTGCAAGATCGGAAAGAAAGACGAACGAGCCCTTCAGAATGCTGACGAGCAGGATAGGGTGGCCGTCGTACAGCTTATCGATCTCGGCACCGGCCCGCTTGACGGCGGCGGCGATCTCTTCTTCGGTGATCAGGATGCGCTTGATGTGCGCGCGGTATTCGGCGGCGGAGGTGAGGTCTTTCATACTATGCTCCCTTACTTTTTGTCGGATGCTATCATTATACATCATCCCGCGGCGAAATTCAAGACTTTTTGTCGTCATTTTCTAGCGGGATAGCGGGGGCAAAAAGCGGCCGCATCGCGCGGCCGCCCTTCATTTCACTTTTTTACGGTATAGACCTTGGCTGTCTTATCACCGAGGAGGTTACGGATGCTTTCCTCGATCGCCCCGTCAAAGTAGAGGTCAGAGGGCTCGCCCGCCTCGCGCCCGCCGTATTTGCCAAGCGCGCCGCCCGCGTACTGGATGTAGGTGTTGCCCTCCATTTTTGGGCAGGATGCCGTGCAAAGGGCCACAAGATGCACGGTGCGGCGGCCTGCGCGATCCAGGATGTTGTTGCGGACGGTGTAATTGCGTGCGGCGTTTTCAAAGCTCCAGCCCTTGATGTGGGCGGGGGTGTGGGTGTTGTGGCGCTGCTGGCCAAAGCCCTCGCCCGAGTGGCGGATGAGGTTTTCCTCCATGAGGATATTCTCCATATAGCTTTCGGTGTCGCCCTCGTTCATCTGCAGAAAATACTCGATGCCGTACACGCACCGCTCGATAAGGTTTTTGCGGTAGGTCACGTTGGTCATTTCGATAAAGCGCCCGTTTGTGGTCACCTGGTGGGTAAGCCCCGCATCGTACACGTCGTGCACGTGGCAGTCCTCCACCAGATAATCGTCGCATCCGCCGTAGATCTCCACGGCGTTGCCAAGCCGCCCGATCGTCCCGCGGCCGCCCTCCGGGTAGTTCGGGTCTACCCCGAGATAGGAGTGGATCACCCCGCCAATATAGCCGATCTCACACCCGCGCACGTGTAAGCCGCGAATGCGGCTGCCTGCTGCCGCAATGCCGTGCCATCCGTAATAGAAAAGAGAGAGGTTTTCCACCGTAACGTAGTCGCTCTCCCCAACGCAAAGCGCCGTCTTGCGGACGGCCGCCTCCAGGGTAGAGAAGACGTTGCCCGGGTTGCCGCGGTTTGAGCGGAGATAGAGGACTCCCAGCGAGCGGTCGCCGACCTCGGGAATCGGGAAATCCTCGCCACACGAGGGGCGTGTCGTCATAATGGCGTCAAAGTGCCAGTAAAAATCCAGGTCGTGTGTCAGCTCCCGCGTGATGACAAAGGGGCGCTCGGTGCGGTCACGGCAGACAAAGCGACCCTCCCGCGTGTAGCTGGGGATGTGCTTGTAGCCATGCTCGCGTGCGCCGTCAAACCACAGCATGCCCACGTCAAGGATGGGGGTGCGGAGGCGCCAGATATTGGCGGCCTCGTCATAAAGCTCCCAAAGGGCGGGGTCGGCAAGGTCGCGCTCATGGCTGTAAAAGCGCGGCTTTTCTCCCTCACCAAAGGCGGCATAGGTCACCCCCGTGTGGCAGATCAGCTTCCCACGGAAGAGGTCACCGCGGCGGAAAAGGACGGTGTCGCCCGGGCAAAGCGTGGCCGCCGAGGCACGAGAGAGCGTGCGCCAGGCGTTTTGCGGTGTGCGCCCGTCTGCCGTGTCGTCGCCGTTTGCCGCGACGTAATAGCAGGTGCCCGTACCACGGGCGGTGTCGGGCAACGTGCGGATCTCTTCGGCCCTTTTGCGGGCCAGGGTGTCTATCTCTTCCAAAAGGGCGGCAGTGGCGATCGGCATACGGATTCTCCTTGCGGTGTTTTTTCAGGGTCATTATACCAAACGGCGTGGGGCTCTGTCAAGGCTTTTCCCGCGCACACAGAAAAAAGAGGCGGCCGCAGCCGCCCCTTTGGGGATTATTTTTTTACGGTGTAGACCTTGGCCGTTTTGTCGCCAAGCACATCGCGGATCGTATCCTCGATCGCCCCGTCAAAGTAGAGGTCGCAGGGCTCTCCCTCCTCCTTGCCGCCGTATTTGCCGAGCGAGCCACCGTCATACTGGATATAGGTGTTGCCCTCCATCAGCGGGCAGTACTCCTGCCTGTCGGCCACAAGATGCACAGAGCGGCGCCCCGCACGGTCAAGGATGTTATCGCGGATGGTGTAATGGCGGGCGACGTTCTCATAGCTCCAGCCCTTGATGTGGGCGGGGGTATGGGTGTTGTGGCGCTGCTGGCCCCAGCCCTCACCCGAGTGGCGGATGAAGTTGCCCTCCATCAGAATGTTGTCCATATAGCTTTCGGTGTCACCCTCACGCATCTCAAGGAAGTACTCAATGCCGTACACACAGTTCTCGATAAGGTTGTTTCTGTAAACAACATTTGTCATTTCGCGGGTGAAGCCGATGGTGGTCACCTGGTGGGTAAGGCCGGCGTCGTAGCACTCGTATACGTAGCAGTTTTCTACCAGATAGTCATCACACCCGCCGTAGATCTCCACGCCGTTGCCAAAGCGGGTCACCTCACCGCGGATGCCCTGCGGGTGGTTCGGGTCTGTGCCGCTGTAGGACTGCACCGTACCGCCGATCCAGCCGATCTCGCAGTTTGTGACGTGCAGGCCGCGCACCCGCTCGCCACCAGCCGAGATGGCGTGGATGCCGTAGTACATCAGGCAAAGGTTGTCGATCGTGACGTCGTTTACCGTGTGCGGAATGCGGAAGCCCGCCACGCGGACGGCGGCCTCGATAGACGAGAAGACGTAGCCGGGGTTGCCGCGGTTCGAGCGCAGATAAAGCTCGGAGACCGAGTCCTCATAGAAATCGGGGATCGGGAAATCCTCACCCTTGGAGGGCTTGGTCATAAATTTGCCGCCCACGTAGAGGCAGTAAAGGTCAAGGTCGTGGGTCATCTCCTTCTGCATCACAAAGGGGATGTCGGTATCGCGGACCACGTAGGTACCGTCCTTGGTAATGGAGGGGATGTGCTTATAGGCATGCTCGCGCCCGCCGTCAAAGATGAGGTTACCGGTCTCGGTGATCCTCTCGCGCAGGTGCCAGATATTGGCGGCCTCGTCATACAGCTCCCAAAGCGCGGGATCGGCAAGGTCGCGGTGCCAGCTGTAGAAGCGGGGCTTTTCGCCCTCGCCAAAGGCCGCGTAGGTCACGCCGCTTTTGCAGTATACGGTGCCGCGGAAGATATCGCCACGGCGGAAAAAGACGCCGTCCCCGGGCATAAGGGCAGCCTTCGAGACCTTTTCTGGGGTTTTCCAGGCCGTTGCGGGGGATTTACCGTCGGCCTCGTCGTTGCCGTCTGCCGTCACGTAGTAGCGCGTCCCCGTGACCGCTATAAGGTCGGGCGTTTTTCTGATCTCTTCGCGTCTGGCGGCGGCAAGGGTATCAAGATTTTCAAGAAATTCCTTGGTAGCGATTTGCATAGCATTGCTCCTTTAGCGTTGGTATCCTCATTATAGCACGCAGGGGTGAGTCTTGTCAAGGCATAAGAAAAAGCCCCGCAGGGCTTTTTCTTATGCTAAAAGGGCTTTTAAGAAGTCGGCGGCCAGGATAATGTCGGCGGCGGGGTCGTCGCCCGCCTCACGCTCAATGGTCAGGTAGCCGTCATAGCCGATCTCGCGAAGGGCGGCGATATAGGCGGGAAAATCTACCTGCCCCTCGCCCAGCGGTACCTCGCGGAAGCCGGACATGACGTTAAGGGCATCGATGCCCCCCTCGGCAAAGGCGTGATAGACGGCGGTGGGATCCTGCTTTTCCAGCATGATGCCGTCCTTGGCGTGGGTGTGGACGATGTACTCGCCAAGCAGATGCACGGCCTCCACCGGGTCCTGCCCCGTGACCATGCGGAAGTTGGCAGGGTCAAGATTGACACCGACGCCTCCGTCGGTATCCTTGAGGAAGGCAAGCAGGGTCGGGGCGGTCTCCGGGCCGGTCTCAATGGCGGCGGTAACGCCGTGCGCCTTGGCATACCGCCCGATCTCGGTGAGGGCCGAAAGCATGACGGCATAGCGCGCCTCCTGCTTGTCGGCGGGGATCACGCCGATGTGGGTGGTGATGACGGGGGCGCCGAATTCACAGGCAAGGTCGATGATACGGCAGGTGGCCTCTATGCGGGCGGCATTGTCCTCTGCCCGCTCAAAGCCGTAGCCGCCCATGTCGGCACAAAGGGCAGAGACGGTGAGCCCGGCGGCGGCAAGCGCCGCACGGTACTCTTCCTTTTTTTCCTCGCTCATATCCGGTGTGAAATCCCCGCCCGTGGCGTAGATCTGCACGCCGGAAAGGCCAAGCTCACCCGCTTTTTTGATCGCGTCAAGATGCGAGACCTTGAAGCAATCGGTAATGACGCCGATCCTCATACAAGCCCCGCCTTTCCGAGGATGGCCTCGCGCAGGCGCATCACAGCCAGCGTCTCGGCGGTGTCAAAGGCAACCGTCCCCTCACGGAAGAAGCGGACAATGTCGGCAAGCAGAAGACCGAAGAAATCCGAGGCGATGGGGTAAAGCACCCCGTCGGCCGTTACGGTGAAGCGGTTTGTGGGGGCATAGGAGACGGTGGCATGGCGCCCATCCGCAAAGGTGATGGCAGCGGCATACCCGTCCTCGGTTTTTTCAGCACTTACGTCGGTAAAATCGCCACCCATCAGCTTGACGATCATCTCTACCTGATGCACCGAGTATTCGGGGAAGTTGCTGCCGCCGCCCGTCACGGCAAGCTCACGCGGGGCGGGGATGTCGGTAAGCTCGGTCGCATAGCGCAGGGCGGAGGTGGAGAAGAAGGGCGTGCCGTATTTTTCGGCAAGGGCAAAGATCTCCTCGGCCTCGGCGGCGTTCGGGGCAAAGGTCTTATCGACGTAGGTCGGCTTGGCAAAGGGGAAGACCTCACGTACGTAGGCAAGATGCTTTTCGGGGTTCGAGGGGGCGAGGATGAAGAGATAATCCGACCTCTCGCACACCTCGCGGATGCTTGCGCATGCCTCGGCGCCAAAGGCCTCACACCACGCGGCGGTGGTGCGCCCGTCCACGGGGGAGACGTCCTCCTCGGCATAGACGTAGGCTACCTTCCACTCCTCCCCGAGGGCATCGGCCGCCTTCTTGATCCATTTCGGATAGTTATTGGCGTGCCACTCGCTGATATAGAGGTCAATAAAGCCGATCTTTTTCATGAAAAGCTGATCTCCTTCCCGGCGGCGGCCGACGTGTAGAGCGCATCCAGCAGCTTGGCACTTTCCAGGATGTTGTCGATGTGGTTGCGGTCGGGAATGCCGCTGTCAATGGAAGCCAGGAAGGCGCGGTCCTCCTCGGCATAGAAGTTGGGGTTGGCCTCCTCGTCCAGCGTCCCCTCCAGGGTCTGCCCGTCAAAGAAGGTGAACTTCTTGGAGCCGTAGTCAAGGCGGACACCGCCCTTGTCGCCGAGGATATCGACAAACATTTCGGTGTGGCCGATGTTCTGTGCCCAGGCACCGTTAAAGGCGATCGAGGCGGCATCGGTGCGGATAAAGCCGGTGATAAAGTCATCCACGTCGTTGGTGCCGTTTTCCACGTCGGCCGTGTCCTCGGCCCACATGGACTTGTAGCGGTAGGTCTTCATATCCTTGGCCATCTCGCTGTAGGCGTTACAGGTGACGGTGCGCAGGGTAGTGCCGCCGAGGATGTAAAGGACAAGGTCAAAGAAGTGGACGCCCCAGTCAATAAGAACGCCGCCGCCCGACTGTGCCTTGGTGGTAAAGGCGCCGCCAAGCCCGGGGATCGAGCGGTGCGCACGGAAGGAGCAGTAAACGTGGTACACCTTACCAAGCGTGCCGTCGGCCACCATACGGCGGATCTTGTCGACGGACAGCGAGTGGCGGTTGCAAACGCCGATGTTCAGCACCTTTCCCTGCTTTTTGGCCTCGGCCGCCATCTCGCACGAGAGGGCGTAGTTTACGGTGATGGGCTTCTCACACAGGACGTGCTTGCCGGCCTGCAGTGCCTCCATGGTGACGGTGTAGTGGGCAAAGTTCGGGGTCAGGACAAAGACGGCATCCACCTCGGGGTCGGCAAGGGCGACCTTATAATCGGTGATCACGTTTTCGATCTTCGGGAATTTCTCGCGCAGGGCCTCGGCCTTTTCGGGAAGAAGGTCACAGGCATACTTGATGCGGACATCCTCCATAGCGGCAAGAGCGGGGAAGTGCGCATTCTTAGCGATACGGCCACAGCCGATCACGGCAACAGTTTTCACTTTAAAATCCTCCGTTTGTTTGGGTTTACCTCTATTATACTGTAAGTGGGCGCGCGGGTAAATAGCATCCTTTTTTCGAAAAGATAGCATTTTTTTGGATTTTTCATAAAAACCAACGAAAAGTGATAGCAGAAGATTGACTTTTCCTTTTTTGTCGGGTATAATGCGAAGGGGGTGATAAGGATGGAAAAGGATTATCATATCAATAAAAGCTATGTGGATGCACCGCTTCGCTTCGGGGAGGTGTACCTCGTGCAGATCGGGCGCCTCTATTTCCGTGGCGGCGGCCGTGTTGGTGAGCATTTGCACCGCGGCTGGTTTGAGCTGACGGTGGTCACGGGGGGGCGTGGCACGGTACGGGCAGACGGGGTCGAGCTTCCGGTCAAGGAGGGGGATATCGTCCTTTCTCTCCCGGCCGAGCTGCATGACGTCACCTCGGATGCCGAGTGCCCCCTGCATTACGATTTTTTTGCCTTTTACACCGAGGACGAGATCCTCTCGGCCGAGCTGGAGCGCATCACAGCCGAGTACAGTGCCCCCGATGCCCGCGTGTTTTCGGAGGATAAGATCCGCACGCTGATCGGCGTATCGATCGCCGAGCTTGGCGATGCGGATGCCCTGCTTGGCGAGCGGCTGCTTTCGCATCTTCTGGAGGAGATCATCATCCGCCTTTGTCGCGCCCTGCGCGGGGTGGAGACCCCCGCCGACGATACCCCCACGGGGGCGGAGCGGCTCTGCTTCCGCCTTCAGCAATATCTTGACACCCACGTCTTTACCGTCCGCAGTCTCGGTGAGGTGGCGGCGCTTTTCGGCTATAACTACAGCTACCTTTCCACCCTCTTTAAAAAAACCACCGGCATCACGCTTTCGGACTACTGCCGTGAGGGCAAGTGGCGGGTTGCCCGCCTCCTTGTGCGGGAGCGGCGCACCCCCATCTCCGAGATCGCCGAGATGCTGGGATACTCCTCGGTCTACGTCTTCAGCCGTGCTTACCGCAATCGCTTCGGGCTTGCACCAAGCTTTGACCGCGCCGAGGACAAGGAAGAGGCGTAAGGTCGCCTTTTTGCACGCATATCCCACAAAAACCAATGATTTTGTAAATAAAACGGTACAAAATGTGGCTTTTCGGCTTTTTAAAAATACTGAAGCCTCGCTTCTTGAAATTTCCCACCGGCTGTGCTATAATGATAAAAACGGTAGAAAGGAGATCCCTATGGACGGCAGTGAGCTTTTTCTTTCGCTTTTGCGCCACTCGCTTACCGGAGAGGGCGCCCTTGAGACGAACCCCCTGCAAGAGGAGGATGCCGAGGCGCTTTTTGCCCTTTCTGCGGCGCATGGGGTCGCGCATCTTGTCGGCTATGCAAGCAAGCGCCGCGGCCTTTTGCCGGCCGGCAAGGCTTTGGAGTCCTTTACCGGGGAGATCGACCGTGCCGTCTTTTCCTACGTGCAGGGAGAGCGGGCGCTTGCCGCCCTCGGCCTTATTTTAGAGGGGGCCGATATTCCGTATATTCCCTTAAAGGGTGCTGTCCTGCGCTACCGATATCCCGAGCCGTGGATGCGCAACTCCTGCGATCTTGACCTGCTTGTCCCGAGAGAACGCCATGCCGAGGCGGTTGCCCTTCTGCTTCGGCAGGGGTATCGCCATCTTATCCGCACGGGGCATGACGATTCCTTCCTCTCGCCAGACGGCCTTGTGCATATCGAGCTGCACTTTGACCTTTTGCTTTGCGGGGAAGCGGGCGACAGATTTCTTCGGGAGGTCTGGCAAAGGGCCACCGTGTGCGAGGGCTGCCGTGCCCGCCGCCAAATGGATGCCGAATGCTTTTACACCTTTCATATAGCCCACATGGCGCGGCACGTCCTATCGGGCGGGTGCGGGGTGCGCCCCTTTGCGGATCTTTACATCCTGCGCCGTGAGGCGATGCCCGACTCCCCCCTTCTTTCCATGCTGGGGCTTTCCCGCTTCGCCGGCTGTGCCACTGCCCTTGCCGCCTCGTATTTTGAGGGGACGCCGATAGAGGAGGAGCTTGCCGCCTTTTCGCGCTTTGTGCTGGCGGGGGGCGTATACGGCACCACGGCCCAGCGTGCCGGTGTCGGGCGTGCGGTGCGCGGGCGGCTTGGCTACCTCTTCCGCCGTGTGCTTCCGCCCTACCGCGCGATGTGCGGTCTGTATCCCGTCCTTCGGCGCTTTCCCCTTTTGCTTCCTCTTTATCATGTGCGGCGCTGGTTCCGTCTTTTTCATCCGCACGGGGCGGGCATTGCCCATGCGTGGCGTGAGACACGTGCCCTCCGAAACGGGCGGGACGGCGATGCCGCCGCTATGCTGAATACCCTGGGGCTTTCCGCCTATGCCGACCTCCACCTCTGACCCATTCATTTTTTTGAAAGGATAACACCGTATGCTGAAAAAGAAATGGTTCTTCTATCTGACCGAGTTCTTCTCGGGGATGTCTGTCATGGCGATCGAGCTGGGGGCAAGCCGTCTGCTTGCACCCTACTTCTCCTCCTCGCAGATCGTGTGGACGATCATCATCGGGGCAATCATGATCGCGATGGCCCTCGGGAACATCTGGGGTGGCCGCCTGGCCGATAAGAACCCCTCACCCGATAAGATGTATCTGCGCATTCTGATCGTGGCGACCTGGACGGCGGCCATCCCCTTCCTCGGCAAGTACGTGATCGCCGCGGTGTCGCTTCTTCTGGCGCTTCTCGTGGGGCAAAACTTCCTCATCTGGGCGTCCCTTCTTTCCTGCCTTCTGCTGTTCGTCTTCCCCCTGATGCTTCTCGGCAGTGTTTCCCCCGCGCTTGTGAAATACGCCGTCAAGAGCCTTGAGGACAACGGCCGCACGGTGGGGGAGCTGAATGCCCTTAACACGATCGGCTCGATCATCGGTACCTTTACCCCGACCTTTATCACCATTCCCCTCGTCGGGACGGCGTGGACCTTTATCATCTTTGCCGCCATCCTTCTGGCCATCGCGCTTGCCTACTTTATCAGTGCGAGGCGGGGGCTTGTCCGCGCGGCGGTGCTGACGGTGCTTATCATCGTCTTTTCGATCCTCGGCTCGCTTTCCGGCTTTGCCTTCTGGCAGGCGGAGGGGCAGGAGCTGTATGAGGACGAGTCTATCTACAACTACCTGCAGGTCATAGAGACCGACCGTGACATCCGCCTTTCGACCAACGTGCTGTTCGGGGTGCAGTCTGTCACAGTCAAGGACGGCTCCCTGACCGGGATGTACTATGACTACGCCCTGGCTGCCCCGTATATGGCGGGGGTCACCGAAAAGGATCGGCTGGATATTCTGATCCTCGGGATGGGCACCGGCACCTATGCCATGCAGTGCACCCGCTATTTCGACAATACCGTGATCGAGGGGGTGGAGATCGACAGTAAGATCATCGACCTCGCCTACGACCGCTTCGGCCTTACCGACAGTGAGAGGATCACCTGCGTGGAGTTTGACGGGCGTGCCTACCTGCGCGGCGCGGGGAAGTACGACGTGATCATGGTGGATGCCTACCGCGACATCACCATCCCCTTTCAGATGTCCAGCGTGGAATTCTTCCGTGAGGTGAAGGAGCATCTGACCGAGGACGGCGTGATGATCGTCAATCTCAATATGCGCTCGGGTGCCGAGGGGTCGATCAACGAATATCTCTCGGATACGGTGGCCGCCGTCTTTGATACCGTCTATATCGCCAACTGCGGCGGCAATTGCGAGGTCTTCGCCTCGGACAGGGCCGATATTGCCGAGCGCTTTCGCCTTGCCTATCCCGCGGGGGCGGATGCCCTCCGCTATATGATGGGGGTGGTAGACGGTGCCCTTACCCCGTACGAGGGGGGCGGCCACATCCTCACCGACGATAAGGCCCCCGTGGAGCTTCTCGGTATGAAGGTGATCGACGAGATCATCTCGGAGGAGCTGGCCTATTACAAGAAGCTGTTTGCCGGAAAGTCGCTTTCCGAAATGATCGATATGCTGAACTGAGCGCTACTCTTGATAGCAAAAAAGAAAAAGGACTGTCACAAATGCCATGCACGGCACTTCGGCAGTCCTTTTTGTATCTTTTTATTCCGACAACCCGTCGGCATAGCGGACGGCGGTCATCGGGTCGGGTGCGTAGAGGTCGGCGCCGATGGCGGCGGCGTATTCGGCCGTCAGGACGGCACCGCCCACCACGGTACGGCAGAAGGGGGCCTCCTTGCGGAGCAGGGCCACCGTCTCCTTCATGGCGGGAGTGGTGGTGGTCATCAGGGCGCTGAGCCCGCAGAAGGGGGCGTGATGCGCGATCACCGCCTCTAAGATCGCCTCGGGGGCAACGTCGCGGCCAAGGTCAATGACACGGAAGCCGTAGTTTTCGAGGATCAGACGGACGATGTTCTTTCCGATATCGTGGATATCCCCCTTGACGGTCGCCAGGACGAAGGGACCGCGCTCGGCCGCCTTTTCCCGGCATGCCGCCATATGCTCCTTGATCCTCCCAAAGGCGGCCCCGGCCGCCTCGGCGCTGATGAGAAGCCCGGGCAGATACAGGGTGCCCTTTTCGTAGGCCTTGCCGACGGCATCCAGCGCGGGGATGATCTCACTGTTGATGATCGTCATCGGCGGGGTATCGGCAAGCATGGCCGCTGTTCTTTCGGCCGCTTCCTGCCGCAACCCCTTCAGGATCGCGCGGTGCAGGGGGCTTCCCCCCTCGGCGACGGTAGCGGCGGCGGGGGTGGTGGGGGCAGCCGTCACGGTGGCAAAGCCCTCGGCCGCCGCAATGTAGGCGGCGCAGTTTTCATCCCGCCCACACAAAACGCGGAAGGCGTGATAGGTCTTTTGCATATCCTGCGATTGCGGGTTCATGATGGCGGCGGAAAGCCCCGCCGACAGTGCCATAGCAAAGAAGGTGGCGTTGATCGCATCCCGTGCAGGCAGACCGAAGGAGACGTTGGATACCCCAAGCGAGGTGTGGCACCCAAGGGTATGGCGGATGGTATACAGTGCCCGCAGGGTGGCCATGGCGGCATCCTTATCGGCACTGACGGTCAGCGCCAGGGTGTCAAAGATCACGTCCTCACGGCGGATGCCGTAGGCGGCGGCCGCGGCCAGGATCCTTTCGGCAATGGCGACCCGTCCCTCGGCGGTTTCGGGGATGCCCCCCTCGTCCAGGGTCAGCCCGATCACGGCACCGCCGTACTTTTTGACAAGCGGCAGGATGGCACGCAGGCTCTCCTCCTTGCCGTTTACCGAGTTGACAAGCGGCTTGCCGTTATAGCGGCGAAGGGCCGCCTCCAGGGCGCGGGGATCGGCCGAATCGATGCAAAGGGGCAGGGCAGTGACGGCCTGCAGCTCGGTCACGGCTTCACTCAGCATGCTGACCTCGTCGATCTCGGGCAGGCCGACGTTGACGTCAAGGATATGAACGCCCGCCTCCTCCTCCTTGACGGCCTCGGCCAGGATATAGGTCATATCGTGGGCAAAGAGTGCCTCACGGAAGCGCTTTTTCCCGGTGGGGTTGATGCGCTCGCCGATGAGAAGCGGGCCGTTACCGAAATAGACGGCCTCGGTATAGGAGGAGATCACGGTATGATGCTTTTTCTCCACAGGGAGGGCAGAAAGCGCGTCGGTGGCTTTGGTGAGTGCCTCAATATAGGCAGGGGTCGTGCCACAGCATCCGCCAAAGACGCGTACCCCCCGGCGGACAAGGGCGGCAACCTCCGTGGCAAAGGCGGCGGGGCTTACGTCATAGACGGTGCGCCCCTCCTCCATGCGCGGCAGGCCTGCGTTCGGCTTCAGCACCACAGGCACCGAGGCGGCGTCAAGCAGGGAATGCACGACTCCCGCCAGCTGATGGGGCCCCAGCGAGCAGTTGGCACCGATGGCATCGGCACCCATCCCCTCAAGCAGGGCAACCATTGCCTCGGGCGTGGCACCGGTCAGAAGCTTGCCGTCCTCGCCGTAGGCGTTGGTCACGATGACCGGCAGGTCGGAGTTTTCCCGTGCGGCCAAAAGGGCGGCCTTGGTCTCGTAGGCATCGTTCATCGTCTCGATGAGGATCAGGTCTACCCCGTGACGGACGCCTGCGCGCACCGTGGCGGCAAACAGCGAAACGGCGTCCTCAAAGTCAAGGTCGCCAAGCGGCCGCAAAAGCTTACCGGAGGGGCCGATATCCAGTGCGACGAACTTTTCACCACGTCGGGTAGAGGTGGCGGCGGCCGCGCGGGCGTTGGCCACGGCCGCACCGACGACGGTATCCAGCTCCTCCTCGGTAAATTTCAAAGGATTGGCACCAAAGGTGTTGGTGGAGACCACGTCACTTCCCGCATCGTAATAGGCGCGGTGGATCTCGGTGATCACCTCCGGGTGGGTAAGATTCCAGCGCTCGGGCACCTCACCCGGGGTGAGGCCGCGCGCCTGCAAAAGCGTTCCCATGCCGCCGTCCAGGCGGACAAGCCCTGAGGAAAGAAAACTGCGGAAATCCATAGTAAGCTCCATTTATTGCAAGGTTTTGTTTACGTATTTTTTTGTTTTACGCACGCGTCAGCCCTTATCGCAGATGCCGATAAAGGCGGTGACCGATTTGGAGGGGGTCATCAGAAGGCTATCGGTCAGGGTAAGGCCGATCCTGTGCTCGGGGGTCAGCAGGGCAAAGAAATCGCGCTGCAGAGAAAGCGGCAGGTCTCCGTATCCCGGGCTTTTGCGCGGGGTCAGCGGGCAGCCGTACTCGGCCGCAAGGCCGGCACACAGGATGTCCAGTGCCGTCTCGATCCGCTCTGTCCCCAGGGCCTGCAATAGTAGCGCCCGCGCCGGCGAAAGGCGGGAATAGCGCAGAATGAGCCGGTCGATCATCGGACCGACGGTGGCGGCCACCGCCAAGGCGCGTGTGGCACCTGCAAGGGTACGCGAGAGCATTTCCGAGGTAAGCGTGATCCCCCCGATAGAGAGCCGGTCTCCCTCGGTACGCAGGGGGCACTCGCAAAAGACGGCACGCGGGGCAAAGGCCCCCTCTGCCTCCTCCCACACCGATGTGAAGAGGGCGCGGGCGGCAGGGTCATCCTGTACGGTGCGGGCGTAGCGTGCCACCTCCGGCCATGCGGGCGGCGGCAGGGTGAGGGTGCGGACAATGGGGGTGGTCATTTTCCGAGAATGTCCGAAAGGTTATCAAGGATCCTTTTGGCCACGTCCGGGTTATTCATCGAATAGACGTGCACGTTCTTGATGCCGTTGGCGTAAAGATCGATGATCTGATCGGTGGCGTAGGCGATGCCCGCCTGCTTCATGGCGGCGGGGTCACTGCCAAACTTGTCTACAAGCGCCTTGAAGCGCTGGGGCACAAGCGAGCCGGAAAGCGCGATCGCCCGTTCGACCTGGCGGCCGTTGGTGATCGGCATGATGCCGGGCACGACAGGCACGGTGATGCCCGCCTCCCGGATGCGGTAAAGAAAGCTGTAAAGCAGATTGTTGTCGAAGAACATCTGGGTGGTCAGAAAATCGCACCCCGCCTCCACCTTCTCAGCAAGATGGCGGATGTCCTCGCGCCGATCGGTGCTTTCGGGATGGATCTCGGGATAGCATGCCCCCCCAATGCAGAAATTGCCCGCCGCGCGCAGCTCCCTCACCAGGTCAACGGCGTGGCGGTAGTCCCAGCCCGTGCGGTCGGCCCCCTGCATGTCGGCAGGGATGTCCCCGCGCAGGGCCATCACGTTCTGGATACCGGCCTCCCTGATGTTGCGGATGCGCTCGGCCACCGTCGCCCGAGTAGAGGAAACGCAGGTGAGATGCGCCAGCGAGGGGACGCCGTATCTCTCCTTGATGTTTTTGGCGATCTCCAGCGTGTAGCGGCTGGTGCCGCCGCCTGCGCCGTAGGTCACGCTCATAAAAGCGGGGTGAAGCGCCGCAATCTCCTCGGTGGCCGCTTTAACACTGTCATAGACCGTCTCGGTCTTCGGCGGAAACACCTCAAAGGAGAGAGTGAGGGTATCGCGGGCAAGAATGTCGGTAATTTTCATATACAGTACCTCACATCGGGATACTTCTCGAGGGATCGGAATTACGGCCTTTCAAAAAGCGGGGTGGAGAAGTACCGCTCACCCGTGTCGGGCAGAACCGTGACGACCCGCTTGCCGCGGCCAAGGCGCTTGGCCAGGCGCAGGGCAACCGTCACGTTCGTCCCGCCCGAGATGCCCGAGAGCAGCCCCTCCTCGGCGGCCAGACGGCGGGCGGTGGTCAGTGCCTCCTCGTCGGTGACAATGGCGATCTCGTCGATCACCGAGGCATCCAGGACGGGCGGCACGATGCCGTCGCCGATGCCCATTTGCAGATGCGTGCCGATCATCCCGCCGGAAAGCACGGCGGCCTCCTCGGGCTCAATGGCCACAACGAGGGTGTCGGGATTGGCGGCCTTCAGGACGTGTGCGATACCGGTAAGGGTACCGCCCGTGCCGATGCCCGAGCAGAAGGCGTCGATCCTGCCGTCTGCATCGGCAAGGATCTCCTGCGCCGTGGTGGTCTCGTGGATCCTCGGGTTTTCGGGGTTATCAAACTGTGCGGGGACAAAGACGTGCGGGTCGGCGGCGGCCATGGCGTTGACCGTCTCCTGGCATTCGCGGATGGCACGGCCGATGTCACCGTCGTCATGCACAAGGCGCACCTCGGCACCGTACTGGGTGACGAGAAGACGGCGCTCCTCACTCACCGAATCGGGCATGACGATCACGGTCTTCAGCCCCATCACGGCACCCGCCAGAGAAAGGCCGATGCCCTGGTTGCCGCTGGTTGCCTCCACGATGACGGTATCCTCGTGCAGCTTACCCTCGGCCGCGGCGGCACGCAGCATGGCAAGGGCGGTACGGGTCTTGATCGAGCCGCCGACGTTCAGCGCCTCGAATTTTACAAGCACCTCGGCCGAATCCTCGGGCACAAGGCGGAAAAGACGGACAAGGGGGGTATGGCCAACGGCCTCAAGAATGTTGTTGTAGATCATATTGCCTCACTAAGCCTTACAGAAGAAGTTTTTTGGTTCCGTCCGCGCGGGCATACTCAATGCCATTGAGGCCAACCTCACGGAAGTCCTCAAAGTTGTGGCGGACGATATAGTCGATGTAGGAGACCACCATACGGCCGACGAACAGATAGCCCGCGGGGTTGAGATGGCCGGCGAGATAGAATTTTTTGATGAAATCGCCGTCAAAGTCGGGCCCGTAGGTGCGCAGGTCGATGACGTAGGTGCCGGGGAAGAAGGCAGAAAGCTCGGCAACGCGTGCGGCGTGGGCGTCGGCAATGGCGTTTCTCTCGGCATCGCTCCCCTGTGCCCGCGGGAAGTTCAGAAGGAAGAACTTGGCCTCGGGGCGAAGCTTTTTGTAGCGCTGGATGATGGCGGCATAGTGACCGGTGAAGGTGTCGGCGTTTTCTCTCCAGTCCTCCTTGATGTCGCTCATCTCTCCAAGTGCGATCTTGCGCCCCAAAAGATCGTTGACCCCAAGGGCGACGATGTAGGCATCGGCGGCAAGCTCGGGGCGGAAGAAGCCCATGGCATTGCCGAAGGTCTCGTTATATTCCTTGGCGGTCATGCCGCCGCGCGAGAAGTTATAGGCGGTAGCACCCGCAAAGCGCGCTACGTACTGCCCCCAGGAGTAATCGTAGCGGTCGAGAAACATTTTGTTTCCGGTGAGGGGGTGAACGACCTCAAATTCTCCGGACGAAAGGCTGTCGCCTACACAGGCAAAGGTGCGGAAAATGCCGGCAAAGCCGCCGTCGGCCGAATAGGAATCCAGCGGTTTTTCCTCGGGCGTGCCGATGTAATCTTCGATCTTCATAGGTGCTTCTCCCTTTGATGCGTATAATATTACAAAATATATTATATAACCTCGGGCGCGAAATGTCAATGAAAAAAACGAAAACCGGATAAGTCCGATCTTCGTTTTTTCTGTATTTTTCTACTGTGCCGGGTCAGCGCAGCTTATCCCGCAGATAGCGCCCGGTGTGCGAGGCCTCGCACGCGGCGACCTCCTCGGGTGTGCCGACGGCTACGATGCTGCCGCCCGCCTCGCCCCCCTCGGGGCCAAGGTCGATGAGATGGTCTGCGGTCTTGATAAGATCCAGGTTATGCTCGATGACCACCACGGTGTTGCCCGCATCGCAAAGGCGGTGCAAAATACCGACAAGGCGGGCAACGTCGGCCGTGTGCAGGCCGGTGGTCGGCTCGTCTAAGATATACAGGGTGCGGCCTGTGTCGCGCTTTGAAAGCTCGGCCGACAGCTTGATGCGCTGTGCCTCACCACCCGAAAGGGTGGTGGATGACTGGCCGATCTTGATATAGCCAAGCCCCACGTCGCAAAGCGTTTGCAGCTTTTTGGCGATGGCGGGGATCCCGGCAAAGAAGGCGACGCCCTCCTCCACCGTCATCTCCAGCACCTCGTAGATGTTCTTGCCCTTGTAGCGCACCTCCAGCGTATCGTGGTTATAGCGCATGCCGTGGCAGACGTCGCACTTGACGTACACGTCGGGCAAAAAGTGCATCTCGATACAGCGCAGGCCGTCCCCCTCGCAGGCCTCGCACCGACCGCCCCGCACGTTGAAGGAGAAACGGCCGGGGCCGTAGCCCTTGGCGCGGGCATCGGGGGTCTTGGAGAAGAGGGTGCGGATCTCCCCGAAAAGGCCGGTGTAGGTGGCGGGGTTCGAGCGCGGCGTCCGCCCGATGGGGCTTTGGTCGATCGAGATGATCTTGTCAAGCGCCTCCTGCCCCTCCACCCCATCGCATTTTCCGGGATGGGTGATGGCACGGTTAAGATCCCGCGCCAGGGTATCCCGCAGGATACTGTTGACCAGCGAGGATTTGCCCGAGCCCGACACCCCGGTAACGACAATGAATTTGCCGAGAGGGAAGTCGACGTCGATATGCTTCAGGTTGTTCTGCGCCGCACCGCGCACGCGCACGGTCTTCCCGTTGCCGGGGCGGCGTGTCCGCGGGACGGGTATGGTCGCCCGCCCGGCAAGATAGTCCCCGGTCAGCGAGCGGGTCTCGGCGGCGACCTCCTCGGGGGTACCTGCCGCCACGATCTCACCGCCGTGGATGCCGGCCCCGGGGCCGATATCGATGAGGTAGTCTGCCTCCCTCATGGTGTCCTCGTCATGCTCCACTACAATGACCGTGTTGCCAAGGTCACGCAGGCTTTTCAGGGTGGCGATCAGCTTGCTGTTATCCCGCTGATGCAGGCCGATCGAGGGCTCGTCCAGGATGTACATGACCCCCGTCAGTGCCGAGCCGATCTGGGTGGCCAGGCGGATGCGCTGTGCTTCACCGCCCGAAAGCGTGCCCGCTTTGCGGGCAAGGTCGAGATATTCCAGCCCCACACTGCAAAGAAAGCCGAGCCGCGCGCGGATCTCCTTCAGGATATCGCGGGCGATCGTCTCCTCGGTAGGCGTCAGGGTGATCGTATTGACAAACTCGGACATCCGAAGAACCGAAAGACGGGTGATCTCGTCGATATTCAGCCCACCGACCGTGACGGCCAGGATATGATCCGAAAGGCGACGGCCGCGACAGCGCGGGCAGGGCACGTCCTCGACAAAATCCTCGTATCCCGCCCCCATGGCACCGCCCATCTTCATGCGGCGCTCAATGGTGGGGATCAGCCCCTCAAAGGCGGTAAACTGCTCATGCTCCTCCTTGCCGAAGTAGCGCGTGACGTGGTATTTCTTCGGATACCCGTAGAGAAGGGCGCGATAGGCCTCCTCGCTGTATTCACGGATGGGGGTGTCAAGGGTAAAGCCAAGATCCTCGCCCATCGCCGCTACAAGCGGCCCCATCCAGCTGTCCTCACCCATCGACTTGAAGCCGTTGCAGACGATCGCCCCCTCGCGAAGCGAGAGAGACCGATCCGGGATCAGCCGTTCGGCAGAGATCTGCCGTGTATCCCCAAGGCCTGCACAGTCCGGGCAGGCACCCTGGGGGTTATTGAAGGAGAACATGCGGGGCTCAAGCTCGCCAAAGGAGATCTTGTGCTCCTCACAGGCGTAGCGCTGGGAAAATTCCAGCTCCTCGGCCTCGCCCTCTCCCTCACGCGGGACGGTGGCCACGATGACCCGCCCCTCCGAAAGCGAGAGCGCCGCCTCCACAGAGTCGGAAAGGCGGCCGCGGATATCCGGGCGCAGGATAAGGCGGTCTACCACCGCCTCGATGGAGTGCTTTTGGTTTTTATCAAGCGTGATCTCCTCGGTCAGGTCGTACATGGCGCCGTCCACCCGCACCCTGGCATAGCCGCGGCGGCGGACGTCGGCCAGCACCTTTTCATGCTGCCCCTTCTGGGCACGCACCAGGGGGGAAAGCACCAGAAAACGGGTGCCCTCGGGCAGCTCACAGATCCTTTTTACAATGCTGTCGAGATCCTGCTGGCGGATCTCCTTACCGCAGATCGGGCAATGCGGAATGCCGATGCGGGCGTAGAGAAGGCGCAGATAGTCATAGATCTCGGTCACCGTGCCGACGGTGGAGCGGGGGTTTTTGGAGGTGGTCTTCTGATCGATGGCGATAGCGGGGGAAAGCCCCTCGATCGAATCGATGTCCGGCTTGTCCATCTGCCCGAGGAACATACGGGCATAGGAGGAAAGAGATTCCACAAAGCGCCGGTGTCCCTCGGCATACAGGGTCTCAAAGGCAAGCGAGGATTTGCCCGAGCCCGAAAGCCCCGTCAGCACCACCAGCTTGTCGCGCGGGATATCGAGGCTTATGTTTTTTAAGTTGTTTTCACGTGCGCCGCGGATGCGGATATATTCGGCCATACTGTCCCCTTTATCTTACGTTGTTTCTTCCAGCTCGCGGATGCGGTCACGCAGGTAGGCCGCCCGCTCGAACTCCAGCCGCCTTGCCGCGTCGCGCATTTCGGCGCGCAGCCGCAGGACGGTCTTCTCCCTCTCCTTCGGGCTGAGGGCTTTTTTGCTTTCCCGCTTCTTTTCGGTTGCCGCCTCCTCGGGCTTTCCGAGGGCGATAGGATCGCGGATCTCCTTGATGATGGTGGCGGGGGTGATGCCGTGCGCCTCGTTGTAGGCGAGCTGTACCGCACGGCGGCGGTTCGTCTCACGGATGGCACGCTCCATAGACCCCGTTACGGTATCGGCATACATCACAACACGCCCGTTTGCGTTACGTGCCGCACGCCCCACCGTCTGGATCAGCGAGGTCTCGGAGCGGAGGAAGCCCTCCTTGTCGGCATCCAGGATCAGCACCAGCGAGACCTCGGGAATGTCGAGCCCCTCACGGAGCAGATTGATGCCGACAAGAACGTCGAATTTCCCAAGACGCAGGTCACGGATGATCTCCATGCGCTCCATTGTGTCGACCTTGTGGTGCAGATACTTGACCTTCACACCCACCGAGGTGAGATAGTCTGTCAGATCCTCGGCCATCTTGGTGGTCAGGGTGGTGACAAGCGTCCGCTCGCCCCGCTCTGTGACCGTGCGCACCTCGGCCAGGAGATCGTCGATCTGCCCCTCCACGGGGCGCACCGTGATGGCGGGGTCGACAAGCCCCGTCGGGCGGATCAGCTGCTCGGCCACCCCCTCGGCATGCTCCTCCTCGTATCCGCCGGGGGTCGCGCTGACAAACACAGTCTGCCCCATACGCTCCTCAAATTCCTCAAAACGTAAAGGACGGTTGTCATAAGCCGATGGCAGACGGAAGCCGTAATCGATAAGATTGCGCTTTCTGGCTGTGTCCCCGCCGCTCATGCCGCGCACCTGCGGCAGCATGACGTGCGATTCATCCACAAAGAGAAGATAGTCCTTCGGGAAATAGTCAAGCAGGGTATAGGGGGTCGAGCCTGCGGGTCGGCCTGCCAGAATGCGGGAGTAGTTCTCCACCCCTGAGCAAAAGCCGACCTCGCGCAGCATCTCGATGTCGTAAAGGGTGCGCTGCTCAATGCGCTGTGCCTCAAGAAGCATATCCCGCTCCTTGAAATATTCCACCCGCTCGCGCATCTCCCGCTCGATCTCGGCAAGGGCGCGCTCGCGGTGCTCGTCCGAGACGGCATAGTGGGTCGCGGGGAAGATGGCCACGTAGCCAAGGTCCCGTATAACCTCCCCCGTGACCGTGTTGACCTCGGTGATCCGCTCGATCTCATCTCCGAAGAATTCCAGGCGGATGGCGTTCTCGCCAAACGAAGCGGGGATCACCTCGACCGTATCGCCGCGTGCGCGGAACTTGCCGCGCGAAAGGGCCAGGTCGTTGCGCTCATAGCTGATGGCCACAAGGCGGCGCAGGACGGCCTCACGCGAGATCTCCTGCCCGACACGCAGGGAGACCAGCAGATGCTCGTACTCGGCCGGGTCACCGAGTGAATAGATACAGGAGACCGAGGCCACGATGATCACGTCCCGCCGCTCGAAGAGCGAGCTTGTGGCACTGTGGCGGAGCTGGTCGATCTCATCGTTGATCATGGCATCCTTTTCGATATACATATCCTGCCCCGGGATGTAGGCCTCGGGCTGGTAGTAGTCGTAATAGGAAACGAAAAATTCCACGGCATTGTCGGGGAAAAATTCGCGCAGCTCGGCGCAGATCTGGGCGGCCAGGGTCTTGTTGGGCTCCAGGATAAGGGTCGGCTTGCCGCACGCGGCAATGACGTTGGCCATGGTAAAGGTCTTACCCGAGCCCGTGACCCCCAAAAGCGTTTGGGCGCGCTTGCCCTCACGGATCCCCCTGACAAGGGCGGCGATCGCCTCGGGCTGATCCCCCGTCGGGCGGAAGGCGCTTTTCAGTTGAAAGACGGTGTCACTCATGGCGCGCTCCTTTCTTGATGCAAAGGTGGATTTTCATACAAAATTGCCGTTTTTCCCCGATTTGTTGCGAATTTTCTTGCGAATTCCCCGTAGGGGATTGACGGGTGCCGTGGCAGTGTGCTACAATGCGGATGTGGGCTTTGTGCAGAGCATTTACAAATCTGCCGTTTTTTTCTACATATCTGCAGGAAAAGCTTAGTACGCATCCGATATAATATATGGTAAAGTATCATAAAAACGGAGGATGTATATGAAGGTTGGAATCATAGGTGCAGGGGCGATCAGCGCCTCTCACATCGAGGGATATCAAAGGTGCGGTGCAACCGTGGTTGCTATTGCCGACAGAAATGAGGAAATTGCCCGTGAAAAGGCGGAAAAATACGGGATCGCACGCGTCTTTGCTGATGCGGCCGACCTGCTTTCCGACCCCGAGGTAGAGGCGGTATCGATTGCGACCCCGGTCTCCACGCACCGCCCGCTTGTCCTTTCGGCATTGGCCGCAGGAAAGCACGTGCTTTGCGAAAAGCCGCCGGCCATGTCGGCCTCTGAGATCGAGGAGATGATCGCGGCGCGTGACCGCGCAGGGCGTGTTTTGCAGTTCGGCTTTGTGTGCCGCTATCGCGATCGGATCGCCGCCATGCGGCGCGCCTACCGTGAGGGGCGCTTCGGAAGGCTTCTTTTCGGAGAGGCGGGGCGGCTTGCCCGCACGGCCAACCCGGGGGCTTGGTTCTCGGATCGCCGCTATACCAAGGGGGGCACGCTTTTTGACGCCGCCATCCACGAGATCGATCAGCTGTTTTACGTGATCGGATATCCAAAGCTCCGCTCGGTGCGTGCCTTCCTCGGATATGAAAACCCCGATCTTGCTGAAAGGCTGGGTACGGTAGGCAAGGGCTGGGCCTCTGTCAGTAAGGGCAGCTTTGCCAATGACGTGGAGACCTCGGCCACCGTTTTCGCAGTGACGGAGGACGGCACACCCCTGCTTTTCCGTGCGACCGCCGCGACGGGGGCCGTGACCGAGGGACCCTACATTAAGCTGACGGGCAGCCTTGGCGGTGCCGAGCAGACGGTTGGAAATTCGGCCAAGCTCGTTACCCTGGGTGAGGGTGGCTTTGCCGAGGAGGAGATCGTTGAGACGGCCAAATCCTTTGATGCGCAGATCGCCGCCTTTTGTGCGACAGTGGAGAAGGGGGCGGAGAATATCGCGCCGGCTGAGGATGCCCTTGCCCTGATGCGCTTTTACGATGCGGTGTACCTGTCTGCCGAGCTTGGGCAGGAGGTTATACTGTAAGCACCATCCATTATACTATAGGATGCTTCGTTTTGCAATATAAAACTCACTTCGGGAGGAGAAAACCTTGAGAGAGCTTGATCCGCGCAGCTTGACGCTTGAACAAAAGCTGGGGCTTCTGATGGTGGCAGACCTTACCTACCACCGCGAGGAGCTTCCTCTTGCCCTGCAAATGATCCGTGAGCATCGCCTTGGCGCTGTCTGGATCCAGCCGGAAAGAGAGGAAAGCACCGAGACACTGCGCCTTGTGCTGGAGGCGGCCGACTATCCGATCCTCATTATGTGCGACAGCGAGCTCGGCTACCTTGATACCCGTATCCCCGACGTCAACTCGATGAGTGCCGTGTCGGACGGTGCGCGGATCGCACGTGCCTTCGGGCGTGCAAATGCGGCCATCCTCAGGCGGCGCGGCTATAACGTCATCTGCAATCCCGTTATTGACGTGGCGGCCGACAAGACTCTTCCGTGCGGCGGCAACACGCGCAGCTTTGGCTATGACGTTGACACCATCGTAACGCTTGCTTCGGCTATGGCGTGTGGCTTGCACGAGGGGGGCGTTCTGACGGTTGCCAAGCATTATCCCTTTGTTCGCAACGATTACGACACCCATATGCGCGAGGGGCTGCTCACGCTTTCCCGCGAGGAGGTGCTGGGGACCGCCTTTGCGGCCTTTTGCCGCCTGATCGCCGATGGGCATATCGACGGCATTATGACCGGGCATACCCGTTTCCCCAAAATAGATCCCGAGGAGCCGACCTCGCTTTCCGCCGCGATGGTATCGCTGGCGCGTGAGGCGGGCTTCGACGGCTTTATCACCACCGATGCGCTCAATATGATGGGCATCCTCGCCAAGCACGGCAGGCGCGAGCCGCTCGCCATGGCCGTCCGCGCGGGGAATGACATTCCCCTTAACATGGGGCTTAGCCTCAAGGACTCCTACGAGGGCCTCCGCGAGGCGTACGATCGCGGCGAGGTGACGGCGGCACGTGTGGAGGATGCACTCGCACACGTCCTGGCGGCGCAGCATAAGGCGGCGCTGCTGCCCGAGAATCCCCCCGTCCTTGAGGCGGATCTTCTTGAGATCGCCCGCCTCCACTGTGAGTGTGTCAGTGCCGTGACAGAAGAGGGGCTTACCCCCTCTATCTCGCGTGAAGGTAAACATCTCTTTACCATTGTGACCAATGCACGCGCCGACGAATTCAGCAAGGAATACACCCCCGGCCCGCGTGATTGGTTCTTCCCGCGCCGCATTGAGAAGCGGCTGCGCGAGCTTTTCCCGAAGAGCGACGTTACGCTTCTTCCCGTCAATCCCGAGGGGGTGGACAACGCTCCCTATCTGCATAAGCAAAGGGAATTTGACGACGTAGTTTTCATCACCTTCTATCAGACGACGGCCTACACGGGCAGAGAGCATCTGACCATCCGCATCACCGAGCTGATGGATGCCCTGCAGGCGACAGACCGCATCGCGGCGCATCTGCATTTCGGCAATCCCTTTGTGGCGGCCGATGCCCCCTATATCCCGCGCGTGCTTCTCGGCTATTCCTCCGAGGCGTGCGTCTATCACACTCTTGAGATCCTGGCCGGCAACGCACCGGCCCTTGGGCGTTGCCCTTATACCATACCATTTCATAAGAAAGGTGACCTTCTATCATGAAGCAAGTGAAAGAGATTGACCGCGCTTCGCTTAGCATGGAGCAGAAGCTCGGTATGCTGATGTGCGCCAACCTTAACCATGGCCCTGCCGACGTGGATTACGCCGTCGGGCTTGTCCGCGAGCATAAGCTGGGTGCCATCTGGATCCAGCCCACCGTCAAGAACCGTGAGGAGACCATCCGCCGTATCCTCGAGGCGGCCGATTACCCGATCCTGGTGATGACCGATGCCGAGGACGGCTGCGGTGAGCATAAGATCCCGCAGGGCATCGCCCTGACTGCCGCCCACAAGAGCCGTGAGCTTGCCCGCTCCTTCGGTCGCCTGACCGCCGCCCTTCACCGTGAGATGGGCTATAACGTGATCTGCAACCCGATCCTCGATATCGCAAGCGGGCGCAACGCCCCCTGCGGCGGCACCACCCGCGGCTTTGGCTCGGATAAGGAGAACGTGGCCACCCTCGGCGCCGAGATCGCCCGCGGTATGCGGGATGCCGGTATGCTGACGGTCGGTAAGCATTACCCCGGAAGCGGGGACGGCATGCCCTACGACAGCCATATGCGCGAGGGCTACGGCACCGCCGACCGCGCCCGCATTGAGGAGCATTACCTCTATCCCTACCGCAAGCTGATGGAGGAGGATCTTCTCGACGGCATCATGGTCGGCCATAAATTCCTGCCGAACATCGACCCCGAGCGCCCCGCCAGCCTTTCGAAGCCGATCATGTCGATCATCCGCGAGCTTGGCTTTAACGGCTTTATCATTACCGATGCACTTAATATGATGGGCATTGTGCTGAAGTACGGCTATACCGACCCGATCGGAATGACGGTGGCCGCAGGCTCGGATATCCCGCTTGCCTGGGGCATCAATTCGCAGAAGGCCTACGAGGGGATGCTGGAGTGCTACCGCAAGGGGCTGCTCACCGATGCCGACGTAGAGGTCGCGCTTGACCGTGTCCTTGCCGCCCAGCACAAGGTGGCCATGCTGCCGCCTCCCACCACCCCCCTTGAGGAGGATAAGGTGAACGTCCGCCGCCTGCACCGTGAGTGCATCGCCGCCCGCTGTGCCGATGGGCTGACCCCTGCGATCCCGAAGGATGCCAAGCACCTCTTTACCCTCGTGACCGACGAGCGCCTTGCCGAGCCCGACGTGGACTATACGCCCGGCCCGCGCGACTGGTTCTTCCCCTATAGGATCGCGGCCAAGATCCGGGAGCTTTTCCCAGAGAGCGACGTGGTGACCCTGCCGGTCTTCCCGACGACCAACTCGAATATCCCCTATTTCGACAAGCAGACAAAGTACGACGATATCGTCTTTATCACCAATTATCAGACGGCGGCCTACACCGGGCGCGAGCATCTGACGACCCGTGTTGTCGACCTGATGGATGCCCTGCAGTCGACCGACCGCATCGTGGCGCATCTGCATTTCGGTAACCCGTTTGTGGCGGCCGATGCCCCCTTTGTGCCCCGTATCCTTCTCGGCTACGCCTCCGAGCTTTGCGTCTTTGATGCCTTGGAGATCCTGGCGGGCAACGCCCCCGCCCTCGGCATTGTGCCGTATGAGATCGAGTGGCACAAGAAGGGCGAATTCCTGGGTTATTGATCATGAGAAGGGTACAGGAGCTTGACCGTGCCTCGCTGACCATCGAGCAGAAGCTGGGGCTTTTGCTGTGTACGACGCTTGCCTACGGCGAGGACGACGTGGAGGATGCCCTTGCGCTTGTGCGCAATCATGCCCTCGGTGCCATTTGGGTACAGCCCGGCTTTCATAAGGATGCAGCCGCTATCATTGCCCGTGTTCTCAGGACGGCCGATTACCCGATCATCGTGATGTGTGACTCCGAATGCGGCTACGGCGACTACAAGATCCCCCAGCAGATCGCCATGACGGCGGCACATATGAGCGAGGAGCTTGCCTTTTCCTTTGGCCGTATTACCGCAATGCAGCTGCATGCGCTGGGTGTGAACGTGATCTGCAATCCCGTGCTTGACCTTGGGGGCGCCGTTAACTGCCAATGCGGCGGTACCACCCGCACCTTCGGCCCGGATAAAGAGGTTGCCGCCCGCCTTGGCGCGGCGGTTGCCCGCGGGATGCACGAGGGCGGCGTCCTGACGGTCGGCAAGCATTATCCCGGCGGTGTGCGCGGCGCAGCCTATGACACGCATATGCGTGAGGGCTTTGACGAGGGCACCAAGGAGGAGTTTGTTGAAAAGCCGCTCTACCCCTATCGCAGGCTGATGGAGGAGGGGCTGCTTGACGGCATTATGGTTGGCCATCAGCGCCTTGCAAGCGTTGACCCCGACCGTCCCGCCGCCCTTTCAAAGCCTGTGATCTCAATGATCCGCGAGCTGGGCTTTGACGGCTTTATCACCACCGATGCCCTGAATATGATGGGCATCGTGCTGAAGTACGGCTACACCGACCC
>JAGBZZ010000328.1 GCA_017652965.1 Clostridia bacterium
CCTTGCGCAGGGGCTGACCTCGGCCACGTGAATATGCGGCTCGGTTTTATACCTCATACCGTCACACCGTGGCCGTTTTTACTCCTGTGCCTTGCCGAAGCTTTCCCCAAGCTCGCCCAGGGCAGTCTCGCGGGCATCGGTGCTGGCGCTCCAATCCGAGGAGAAGGTGTTCGTCCCCTCCAAAACGCTCTTGCGGATCAGGTTGTCACGTGCCACAAAGGTGTCGTTCGGGGTCACAACGCCGTACATGTTGCCGGGGGCAACCGTGGCATACAGACCGTCACGCACGTAGTTCAGCATGGCCACCTGGCCAACACTGTTATCCATGTTGTTCTTCAGCTGCAGGCCTTCCTCAAAGTAAAGCCGCATGACCTCGGTGCTGCCCTCGGTCTGCATCTGTAAAAAGGCCGAGCAGGCAGAGAAAATGCTGCTGTTGATGCAGATACCGCCGGCGTTGCCGCGGCCAACCGAGGTGCGATAGCTGTCAATGCCGTCGGCCTCCAGCTTGGGGCTGGGCAATACGCCAAAGATATTGTCGGAATCCTGGATAAGGGCACCCTCCATCGAGGCAAGCGCGTTGCCCACCGTAAACAGGGCGCCGCCGTCAACAAATTTGTGGATGCATCCGGTCTCGGGCTTGACAGACTTGTCATAGTTGAACTGGATGGCATCGCTCTTCTGCCAAAGGATCATATCGTCGATGAGGTTATGGACAGCCAGCGTGGTATCGGCGCTCATCCAGATGTAGTTGCCGTCCGCATCGGTCTCAATGGCCTCAAAGCCGAGGTCGGAGACAATGTGCATAAAGTCATACGAGTTAGAGATAAGACCAAAGGTGGCGTCGGGGTTGAAGACACCGCCCGTGGCAGGCCCGCTGTAGGCAAGCTCGGTAAGGCCGATCATCTCGTCCAGCGTCCAGTATCCGGTCTCAACCATGGCATAAAGATCCTCGATCCCGCCCTGTAGGGTGTAGAGGTCGTTGTACATCGAGATGTTCACAAGCACGGGGGTCGAGCAACGCAGGATGTCCATCCAGTAGTCGCCGCACAGGGTGTAGATCTTCGAGTCATCCCAGGAGTAGGCCTTCATCATGTCGGTATACCAGGATTCGTGCGAGAAATCAAAGTAGTTGGTGCCCATGTCCTGCTCGTAGGCGTTGTAGAGAAGCCCGCGCACGCCCGCCTGATAGACAGAGCCCTGGATGTGCGATACGATATCCGGGGCATCGTCAAGGTCGGAGAGGGCATACCCCTCGATCTGGGTGACGATCTCGCCCCACATCCGTTCAAAGGTGACGGGGGTGTAAAGCACCTCGACTCCGGTCTTCTCGGCGATCAGATTGTTGCGGTTGTAGATCTCGGCAAACACGGCGTTCGTGCCGTATTTGTCGTATTCCTCCTCATCCGGCCCCTTGGAGAAGAGGATAGGGCTATAGGCGCCCGCCTCCTGCACGTCGCGGTAAAGCTCCACGTTCTGCAGGATGCGGATGGTCACGCCGGTCAGATCCACGCGGTCAACAAGCGGCCCCTCGGGCTTTGCGGTCGTCGCGGCCGTCGTGGAGGCGGCAGTGGTGGTGTCTGCGGGGGGCGTGTCACCGCAGGCAAACAGAGAGGGAAACAAAAGGGTAAGTGTCAAAAGAAATATGACAGCACGGATAAGAAGTCCTTTTTTCATGATGCAGCTCCTTTGGGATCAAAAATAGGAAAGGCCAATCACATTTTAGCATGTTCTTTCCGCTCTGTCAATTCTATCTGCGCAACTCGTTGCGAAAAAATATAAAAACGATTGACAGAGAACGGGAAAAATGGTACAATATTAAAATAACAAGACGGGAAGGAGGGGGACGCATGGGCAGTGATGACCGCCGCAAGGCACAGGACGATTTTTGGGATATTTCCAAGCTGGTTCCGCCGCGCCGTACGGGGCTTGGCCGCTTTTCGCAAGGTCCGGCTCTGCATACCGTTTCGGATCCCACCCCTCCCCAAAAGGAAGCCGAAAAGGAGCGCCGCCTGACGGTATCCGCCCCTGCGGCGGGTGGGGAGCGTGTCCTTACCTACACACCGGCAGAAAATCCTCTCCTGCGCTCGGTCACCGTGCGCACAAGGGCAGGGGGATACAGCTTTTACGAGCAGTTCCGCCGGGATGCCAACCGCTTTTTTGATCTGGTGGGCGAGTGCGCACCGTACGTGCCCTTTTTCTCCTTTGCCCCGCAGTACAGCCAGCTTTCGGCCGAGCAAAGGGCGTACTATTTTTACCTGCGCACCGAGGTGCGCGCAGGGCGGTATCCGCAGGCCGATAAGGGATACTTTTTCCTTTTGGTATATGAGGTCATCACGGTGACAGACAGGATCCCGCCAAAGGAAGGCGCCCGCCTTCTGGCGGCACTGTGGGAGGCCTACCGCTCCTCGCTTTCGGGGATCGACCGCTACATGATCGCGTGGCTGACAGACTATTGCCTTTTGCACGCCGTACCGTGCCCGCCCCTGGGGGCGGCCTGCCTCGGGGCGGCGGCAGACGGTGAATTTTCCGAATTCTTCTTCGGTGACGCCGCCGAGGCGACCGAGGAGGGGATCCTGCGCCTTTTGCGGCTGTCCTCGGCCTATTCGTTTGAGGATAGCCGCGCCGTGACCGAAAAAAGCCGTGCCCTGATCGTACGCCATATCACGGGGGCGATGGCACGGGTCTTTCCGTATCTTTTTGGCGCGGGGATGATCGGCTGTGCCGAGGCCCCCACCGTTTTGCGCCGCCGCGCCTTTGCCGGCTCGCTTTGCGCCCATAACGCACAGACAGATCTTGAGGTCACCTACGTTTCGCTTTGCCGTGCCGAGGGGCTCCGCAGGACGGTTGGCCTTGCCGTCAAATATGCCGAGAACCGTCTGCGCGCCGCGCTTGGCATCCGCGCCCGCCTGGCAACCGCCGGCCTTCCCGCCGCGATCGCCGAGGTGATCGATCGGTACTTCTCGGCAATCAGTGCCGAGCTTTCGCCGCGTAAGGCGGCACCGCCGCCCCCGGCCTACGAGCGGCTTTACGATGCCCCCGCAGGGGCCTTAGACCTTGCCGCCGCGGCAAAAATTGAGGAGACCTCCTGGGAGCTTACCCGCCGCCTGGTGGTCGAGGAGGATGAGGCTATGCCGTCCCCTGTCCCGGTTGCCGTGCCCCCCGAGGAGATACCAAGCCGTGTTGTCTGCCCCACCCCGCCCGGGGAAGGGGTGGACGCGGTGGCCCTTTTGGTGGAGGCCTACCTTGCCGGTGGGGATGCGCCGTTGGCTATCGCCCGTCGGCTGGGGCTCGTGGAGGCCATGGCGGCCGAGCGGGTCAATGAGGAGATGCTGGAGGCCCTTGGCGACGTATTGCTTGAACCGTCGGACGGGGGATTTGCTTTGATTGAGGACTATAGGGAGGATGCCGAAGAATGGCTGATGCAGAGAAAAAAATGACCGTACCGAAGCGGATCCTTCGGACACTTCTGACCTCGCTGACCGCGGGTGTCGTGCCGCGTGCCGGCGCACCGTATATCGCCATCGGCCGCCGTGCCGAAAGCGCCTCACTGCTGGATAGCCTGGATGCCGCAGGAGAGGGCGGCTCCTCTGTCAGATTTCTGATCGGGCGGTACGGTAGCGGCAAAAGCTTTCTTTTGCAGCTTCTGCGCGGATACGCGCTTGACCGTGACTATCTGACCGTAGATGCCGATCTGTCGCCCGAGCGCCGCCTGACAGGCGGAAACGGCGGCGGCCTTGCCACCTACCGTGAGCTTTTGCGCAATCTGGCCTCCCGCGCGGCGCCGGACGGCGGCGCCCTGCCCGTGGTGCTTTCCCGCTACTATGCCCGCCTGGCGGGTGAGCTGGCAGGGGAGGGGATCTTCCCGGAGTCGGCAGCCTTTGCACCCGAGATGAAAAAGCGCATTTATGCCATGCTGGCGACCCTTGAGGGGGGCGTTGGTGGCTTTGATTTTGCGCAGGTGCTTGGCGCCTATTACACCGCCGAGATCACGGGAGAAGAGGAAAAGAAGAGCGCCTGCCTGCGCTGGCTGCGCGGCGAGTTTGCCACCAAGACCGAGGCACGTGCCGCCCTTGGCATCCCGGTCAGCGGGGTCATCGACGACGGCAACTGGTATGAGTATATCAAGCTGCTTGCGGTGTTTGCCCGCCAGCTTGGCTATCGCGGCCTTTTGATGGTTCTTGACGAGTGCGTCAATCTCTATAAGATCCCCAACCGCATCGCGCGGGAGTCTAACTACGAAAAGATCCTTTCGATCTTTAACGATACCCTGGGCGGCCGTGCCGAGGGGCTGGCAGTTCTTTTTGGCGGAACGGTGCAGTTCTTGGAGGATCCCCGCCGCGGCCTTTTCAGCTATGAGGCACTGCGTAGCCGCCTGGCGGATAGCCGCATGGTGCAGGGGGGCTACACCTCGATGAATGCACCTGTTATCCGCCTGCGTAGGCTTTCGGATAACGAGCTTTTGGCGCTTGTCAACCGCCTGGCCGCCCTCCATGCCGAGCTGTACGGCGGCGCGCCGCTTTCGGCGGAGGACTGTGAGCGCTTTTTGCGCGCTATGCTGGCACGCGCCGGGGCAGAGGAGCTTGTCACCCCGCGTGAGATCATCCGCGATTTTCTGAGTGCGCTGGATATCCTGCGTGAAAATCCGGTAGCAACGCCGGATTCTCTGATCGCCGAGATTACGCCCGCACCGCCGAAAAAGAGCAGTGACGATGAGCCGCCCGCGGGTAGTGGCGGTGGCTTTCTCTTCAACCTGTCGCTTTAAAACAACAAAAATGTAAAAAATACTTTTCAAAAGGAGGAGACCATGACCGAAGCAGACCGTATATTCGCGCGATACCCCGCCTTTGTCCGTGAGTACATCTTTCGGGCAGGCTGGCAGGATCTGCGCACCGTGCAGATCGAGGCTGCGCGTGCGCTTTGGGATACAGAGGACAATCTTCTCCTTTCCTCTTCTACCGCCAGCGGTAAGACCGAGGCCGTCTTTTTTCCGATGCTTGCCGATCTTTTTGAGGATCCGCCCGCATCTCCCGGCGTCTCCATCCTTTATGTTGCCCCGCTGAAAAGCCTGATCAACGATCAGTTTGAGCGGCTGTATCCCCTTTTGGAGGAGGGGGGCATTCCGGTCTTCCATTGGCACGGTGACGTTTCCTCCTCGCAAAAAACAAAGCTCCTGCGCGACCCGCGCGGCGTCCTGCAGATCACGCCCGAATCGCTGGAAAGCATGCTGATCAACCGAAAAAACGACGTCCCGCGCCTCTTTGGTGCCTTGCGCTATATCGTCCTTGACGAGGTGCATGCCCTGATCGGCAGTGACCGCGGCAACCAGGTGATCTGCCAGCTTTGCCGCCTTGGCCGTCTGCTTGGCCGCCATCCGCGCCGCATCGGCCTTTCGGCTACGGTTGGGGATCCGGCCGCCACCGCCGCTTGGCTGGGTGGGGGCTCGGGGCGTGCCACCGCCGCCCCGCCGCCCGAGCAGGAGACCCTTTCCTGGCGGCTGGGGATGGAGCATTTCTATATCCAGAACCCGCAAGAGGATCAAGCCCCGTCCACCGCCAAGGGGGAGGGGGAGGAGCAGCCGCACCGCGCCCTGCTTGACCCCGGCTATGAATTCCTGTACGATGCGCTCACTCCCTGCCGCTCGCTCGTCTTTTCCAATTCGCGCGAGGAGACCGAGTACGTGACGGCCACCATGCGGCAGATCGCACGTGAGCGCGGGGACGAGGATATCTTTCTTATTCATCATGGTAACCTTTCGGCCGCCTTGCGTGAGGACGCCGAAAGACGGATCAAGGATCCGACCGCACGCGCGGTCGTGGCCGCCACCGTGACGATGGAGCTGGGCCTTGATATCGGAAGGCTGGAGCGGGTCGCCCAGGTGGATGCCCCCACAACCGTTTCGGGATTTCTTCAGCGTCTTGGGCGCTCGGGCCGTCGCGGCTCGCCCCCCGAGATGGTGATGCTCTTCCGTGAGGAAACTCCGCTTCCCAACACCCCCTTGCCTCAGCTGATCCCCTGGGGGCTCCTCCGTGGGATCGCCGTGGTGGAGCTTTACAGAGGGGAACGGTTCATCGAGCCGCCCACCATTCGCAAAATGCCCTTAAGCCTTGCCTTCCACGAGACGCTTTCGATTCTGGCCTCCTCGGGGGAAAGGACCCCGCGTGCGCTGGCAGAGGAGGTCTTGGGGATGCCCCCGTTTTTTGAGCTTTCCAAGGAGGATTACCGTGAGCTTTTGCTCTTCATGGTCAAATCCGACTATATTGAGTTGACGGAGGAGGGGGGCTGCATCGTAGGCCTTGCGGGCGAGCGGCTGACCAACCAGTTCAAATTCTACGCCGTCTTTTCGGACAGTGAGGACTTCACGGTTCGCGCCGGCTCGGACGAGATCGGTACGATCACAACGCCTCCGCCGGTCGGGGATCGCTTTGCCCTGGCGGGCAGGGTGTGGGAGGTCGAGGAGGTGGACATGGCACACCGCCTTATCTTCGTGCATGCCGTGGAGGGAAAGATGGAGATCTCCTGGCCGGGTGGCACAGGGGAGATCCACACGCGCATTTTGGAAAAGATGCAGGAGATCCTTTTGGGGGACGAGAGCTATCCCTATCTTGGGGCAAACGCCGCCCGCCGCCTGGAGACGGCACGACACACGGCACGCGCCGCGCGGCTTGGCACATCGCCTGTCGTCTGTCTCGGTGGCAGCAGCTTTGTGCTGTTCCCCTGGCTTGGGACGCGCGGCTTTCGTGCTTGCCGCCGCACACTGATGCATGACGCCACCGCCCTTGGGATCTCGGAGATCCGTGGGGAGGGGTGCTGCTATATCACCTTTAAGGCAGAGGCCGAGTGCGGCCGCCGCCTGCCCGAGACACTGGCCGGCCTTCTGGCAAGCGCCCCGCCACGGCCAAAGGATCTGGTGGGGGAGGCCGAGGCGCCGACCTTTGAAAAGTATGATGACCTCCTCCCGCCCGAGCTTTTGCGGCGTGCTTACGTATCCGACCGCATCTGCTTTGAAGAGGTTATGATGCGTTTCGGAAAAAGGCGATAATTCCTTATAAACAAACGGAAAGTAACATTATTATCCTAGTTTTAAGAAAAAACGCCAAAAAACTTGTAACAAAAACGAAAATACGATATAAAACACAAGAAAAATGTTGGATAACCGTTTCTACATTCTTAGGCTTGGATTCGGTGTCCGTATATAAGGAGGATATCCCTCGTGGGAACCGAAATTTACGGCTTGCTGGCACGCTACTATGATGCCTGGAATGCCGATCTTGATTATGCCGCCTGGGCAGATGGAATCGAGCAAACCTTTCGCCGCGCCTTTCCCGGCCGGGTGGATTCGGTGCTTGATCTTGGCTGCGGAAGCGGCCGTATGACCTTGGAGCTTGCCCGCCGCGGCTATGATATGATCGGGGTGGACGGCTCCCCCGAGATGCTGTCCGTGGCTCGCGACACTGCCGAAAAGGAGGGGCTTTCCGACCGGTGCCTGTGGCTTTTGCAGGATCTTACCGCCTTTGAGCTTTACGGAACGGTGGAGGCTGTGGTCTCCTGCCTTGATACCGTCAACCATCTGACGACCTACCCCGATCTGCGCGCCATGCTTGCGCTTGTCCATAACTACCTTGTGCCGGGTGGGCTTTTCCTCTTTGACCTGAACAGCCGTGAAAAATTCGAGAAGACCTATGCCGATCGCGTCTATACCTTTGAGGATGAGGATGCGTTTTGCATCTGGCAGAACGAGTATCATAAAAAAACGCATATCTCGGATTTCTACGTAACCCTTTTCTCGCGTGAGGAGGGCGGGCTTTACCGCCGCGAGGAGGAGCTGACCCGTGAGCGGATGTATCCGCTTTCCTCTATCCTGCGGGAGCTGAAGGAGGCGGGCTTTACCCCGCTTTCGGTCGGCTCTTACCCGTATACCGATTCCCTGGACGAGGGGGCGGAGCGCCTTTACCTTGTCGCCCGTGCCGAAAAAGAAATGATTGTGTAAATAAAAGGAGAACTGCTATGGCTGAAATTTTACGCGGCATGTCCCGCGATGGGAGCGCCCGCCTGCTTGTGATCAATTCCCGCGATATCGTCAATACCGCGATCGGCTATCACCACACCACCCCCACCGCCTCGGCGGCGCTCGGTCGCCTTCTGACCGGTGCGGCTATGATCGGCTCGCTTCAGGGGGAAAAGGAAAACCGCATCACCTTCTCGGTCACAGGGGATGGGCCCATCGGCAGGATGATGGCCACGGCCGATTATTACGGCAACGTCAAGGGCTACATTGAAAATCCGTCTGCCGACCTGCCCCCCAAGAAAAACGGAAAGCTGGATGTTGGCGGTGCTGTCGGCCGCGGTACGCTTGCCGTCATCCGTGAGGACGGGACGGGCGAGCCGCACGTTGGCACGGTGGCACTCGAAAGCGGCGAGATCGCCGAGGATATTACCAGGTACTTTGCGGAAAGCGAGCAGATCCCCACGCTTTGCGCCCTTGGTGTGACGGTGGACCGTGACTATACCTGCCTTGCGGCGGGCGGTGTCATCGTTCAGCTTCTGCCGTTTGCGGATGAGGAGGTCATTGCGCACTTAGAAAAGAACGCGGCCGACCTTTATGACATTTCCTCCCGCTTCCGCGAGGGGGCTTCGCTTGTTGATATCGCCGAGATCGCAATGAAAAACATCCCGTTTGACCTCTTTGACACACTGGAGGTCTCCTATCTTTGCGATTGCTCGCGTGAGCGGATGCTTTCGGCGGTGCGCCGGGTAGGGAAGACCGAGATCCTCAAGATGCTGGACGAGGAGGTTGCAGAGGGCAAGGAGCGCTCCCTGGAGGTTGCCTGCCGCTTCTGCGATTCGGCCTACCGCTTCTCGGAGGATGAGCTTCTCGCTGAGAACTGATTTCGCCGAAAAAGCAAGTAAAAAAGAAAACGCCACGCGATAGGGTTGTACTCTAAAGGACAGTTTTACCTGCCGCCAAAAAACAGAAACCGCAGATTGATTGTCTGCGGTTTTTGTGTTATAATAAAAACAGTAATTTTAAAGAGGAAAAGGAAGATGCTTATGAGAGATGTGATTGAACATTATAACAAGCTAATTGACGAAAACAATGACCCTGCTCGTGATCCTAAACCATTGAGAGATTATATGGATAAGTGGGACGGAGGGAAGTTTATCGATAGTATGCAGCTTGATAAAAGCAAATCCGCTTTGGAAATAGGAATCGGAACAGGGAGACTTGCCATA
>JAGBZZ010000035.1 GCA_017652965.1 Clostridia bacterium
AGATGTTTTTGCTTCGTTTTCCTCGTTTTTTCTCTGTTTTTCTCGAATTCTTAATGAGACAGCCCCTTTGCATTTACTTGAGTAAGAGAATAAGCAGCCAAAGGGCAAAGAGGAGCCAAAGGGCGGCAAAGCCCGCCGGCAAAAGCCAGCGAAGGCGCCGCTTCCCTTGCTTGCGGGTAAGACCGCAGATCAGCCCCGGCACCAGGGGGACAGCAGGAAGCACAAAGCCTAAGATGGCATAAATAACGTAGAAGATAATGGCGTTGGCACGGAGGTTTCCCGGGTCCTCCTCCTCCTCGAGGACGGCCTCGTCTGCCTCATACCACTTGACCTGTGGGTATTCATAGGAAAGATCCTCTACCGTATCCTGGAGAAGGCCTGCCGTCTCCGCGTCAAGGATGGTCAGTGGCAGCTCTCCCGAGCGGAGAGAAAGATTGCCGGAGGCATCGAAAAAGCCGTTGCCAAGCGTCATGTGATCCACAAAGCCGTATTCCTCGGCCGAAAGACGGAAGACAGTACCGCGGGTGTACATCATGGCCTTGTCGGGGCTTTCCCGGTTTACGGTGTAGGAGGCGGCGTTTTTCAAAACCCTACCGAAACGTTGCGCGTTTCCCCGTCTGCATTAAGCAGTGCGGCAAGCAGGGCCTCACTCATCTCGGCACGGTAGTTTTCGTACGCACCGTCGATCAGGATCGGCGTTCCCTCCTCACCCGCTAGGAAGGCGGCATACTCGGCGGCGGCCTCCTCGGTCACAAAAAAGTGGTCGTAGTCTCCGCTCACGTACAAAAGGCCCGAGTCGCGGGAGGGGGAGTAGATCTCGTGGTAATAGTCCTGCAGATAGACACCGTTATAGTAGCAGTATCGGATGCTGTAAAGGCTTGCCTTTAGGGGCTGGGGGGAATCCGTGATGGCGTAAAAGATCCGCCCGTCGTCACAAAGGACGGTATTGCCGTTGGCACTGATCTCCCACTCGGCGGCCATCACACGGGCAGAGGCGGACACGGGCATCATGACCGCCGCAAGGACAAGAAGGCAGAGAAGCGAAAAATATCCGAATCTTTTCATATCTTCCCCTCCTTTACGGCAGATTGAGCTTGCGCTCAATGAAGTGCAGGGTCAAAAGATGCAAAAGGGATCCCAGCGTGGCAAGCAGCGCCGCCCCGATCAAAAGGGCAAGCGAAAGCACGGCGTGCCAGCCGTCCTCCGGCAGGTTCTCGGACAGAACAAGGAAATGCGGGGAAAGGAGGGCGGTCAGCATAAGGGCCAGCACCTCTGCGACCCCACCGAGGACCGAGTTGCCGAGATAGTAGATAAGGATGGCGACGACGACCTTCCCCTTTTTCAGGATGGTTGCCCCCAGCGTGATGCACAGATACACAAATGCGGTATTCAGGTAAAAGGCGGCAAACACGAAAATGGCAAAGCTGATAAGGTCAAGCGAGGAGAACACCTCGAAAAGATCTTTTATCAGACTGATACTGAAATACAGACCGTTGCTTTCGGGTGTCAGCAACAGGCACAGCCAAAGCGTCAGCCCTGCGATCACCGCGCCGATCACACCGAAAAGAAGGGTGCAGAAAAGCTTGGCATTCAGGATCTCGTGCCGCTTGACAGGCAGGGTGAAGGTGAGATAGCCCTCGTCGGTGAAGAGGTTTTTATAAAAGCGGAAATAACAAAAGACGGGCAGGACGGCCATGCTGAGCGGGGGCAGGAGATACAAAAAGCTGAGCCCGAGCGTCAGAAGAAGCGCGAGGATGGAATCGGCATCGTCAAGGGCGGCAACGGCATGCTCACAGGCGATAAGCAGGGCGGCGGCCGAAAGGTTGATCAGCACAAGCAGGGAAAGCGGCCGCGCCATCATCCGCGCCTCATGCACAAAAAGCTTTCTCAGCATCGGAACACCTCCCGGAAAAGGGCATCCAGCGACATGCCCCGCTCGGCACGGGTCGCCTCGGCATTGCCGGCAAGGATGATCTTGCCCGATTTGCCGAGAAAGGCAAACTCGTCCAGCACCTGCTCGATATCGTGGATCAGATGGGTCGTGATCAGGATCGTGGAATTCTCGTGCCGATTTTTTAGGATGGTATCCAGGATGTAGTCCCGCGCGGCGGGATCCACCCCGGCGATCGGCTCGTCAAGCAGGTAAAGCCGTGCGCGGCGCGCCATCACCAGGATCAGCTGTACCTTTTCCTTGGTACCCTTGGAAAGGGTGCGCAGTCTGGCCGAGGGATCAATGCCGAGATCGGTCAGCATCTCGCGGGCACGCACCTCGTCAAAGTCCTTGTAGAATTCGGTAAAAAAGCGAAGAAGGGCATCCACCTTCATGGAAGGGGTGAAATACGGGCGCTCGGGAAGGTAGGAGACGAGGGCACACGTGGCCTCGCTTCTTTCCTCTCCGGCTACCACGATGCGCCCCTTGTCCGGCACCAAAAGTCCGGCAATCAGCTTGATCAGCGTGGACTTGCCGCATCCGTTCGGCCCCAGTAGGCCCACGATCTTCCCTGCGGGTAGGGCACAGGAAAAGTCACTCAGCACCGGCACACCGGCGGCGTAGCTTTGGGTGACGCCCTCGCACAGCAAAACGGGATCTTGCATAGCGGTCCTCCTTAATAAAATAATGCGCAAGTGGGTGGGGGGATTCTGCCTCTATCATACACCCTCCCGCACGATTTGTCAAGTGCGCGATAAGCGGTGGCACATAAGCAAAAAGGAATATCGGCACATCTACGCCGATATTCCGTAAAATGAAAATAAAACTATGCAAAAAAACTCAGGAAAGGTTTTCTTTTGCCGTTTTGCAGGAGGAGATCAGCAGTCTGCGGATGTTGCCGCAAAGCCGCTCTAACCTCAGATAAGACTCGGAATCGACTCTTTTGGTTTCGTTTAACAGCTTCAGCCAGTAGCTCGTTTCGTTGGCTTCCTTCAGGGCGATCTCCAGCTTGGAAACGAAATCCTTTTTGCTTTGGGCGTATTGCGCCTCATGGATGTTGGCACCGACCGATGTGCCGGCCCTTGCCAGCTGGTCGGTCATATAGGCGCTTTTGGGGGCTGATATGCCGTCGATCAGATGGACGACCGCTACAGCAAATTCGAAGGATAAGTCAAGCAGCTTGTTTTCGGACATTACGAGATCCTCCTTGACGCGTTTTGGGGTTCTGAAGAACAAAAATGATATATCGCGAGGCGATATGATATACGGCGGCGCCGTATGATATATTTCCGCGTTGCGAAAATATGATATGATATCCGTTCCTCTATACGCATAGCGTATCTCATCCGCATAGCGGATATCATAGCGAAGATATATCACCCGGTCCGGCAGGAACGGATATCATTACAAAAAACTCTCTCGGCCACCGGCCGAGAGAGTTTTTTGCGTGGTGCCGGTGGCGGGGGTCATCTCACCGCGGCGTCAGGAAAGGCGAGGGGATTTCGCCTTTCCTCCGCGGCTCGGTCAGTCGCGGCTCTGACACGCCCCCGGCGTGTCATTCACTACCGCTCCCGTTCGCCCCCCAAAACCACAATGGCAAAAAAACAAAACGCCCCAAAAAGGGCGTTTCGTTTTTTGGTGCCGGTGGCGGGGGTCGAACCCGCACGGTATCGCTACCACCGGATTTTGAGTCCGGCACGTCTGCCAATTCCATCACACCGGCGTGTGGATATCAGTATACCACAGCAGGAAGGAAAAATCAAGGCAAAAGCCAAAAAAACTGCAAAAAATATCAAAAAGACGATTGATATTGGTAGGAAAATGCGGTATAATAAGATGGGGCTGAAAGCCCCCCTTATTACGATGCATATCCCCGAGGGGGAGGAGGACAAGATGGACGAAATGAAAAAAACCAAGTCGGGTGGGATCTCGGTCAGCACCGAGCATATCTTTCCGATCATCAAAAAGTGGCTGTATTCCGAGCGCGAGATCTTTCTGCGTGAGCTGGTTTCCAATGCGGCGGATGCCGTTACCAAGCATCGGCGCCTGGTCTCCTTGGGCGAGGCCGAGGAGGCGGCCGCCCCTTACCGCGTCACGGTAACCGTGTCGGAAACGGCCGGTACGCTGACCGTGTCGGACAACGGCATCGGTATGGATGAGGCTGAGGTTGAAAAATACATTTGCAATATGGCGCTTTCGGGCGCACTTGAATTTATCGAAAAATACGAGGGCGAGAGCGGCGGTGCCGGCATCATCGGGCATTTCGGCCTTGGCTTCTATTCCGCCGTTATGGTGGCCGACACGGTGGAGCTTGTCAGCCGCTCCTACCGCGGCGGCAGTGCCGTGCACTGGTCGGCAAGCGAGGCCGGCGACTACACCCTTTCGGAGGGAGAGCGTGACGGGCAGGGCACCGACGTGATCCTGCACCTGAACGAGGACAGCCGCGAGTATCTGAAGGCCGCACGCCTGCGCGAGATCCTGAACCGCTACTGTGCCTTTATGCCGGTAGAGATCTATCTCGTCGATGCCGATGCCGCCATTACCGAGGACGGGGAGGAAAAAGAGCCGAAGCCGGTCAACGATACCGCCCCGCTTTGGCAGAGCCCCGCCTCCGAGGTGACCGACGAGGAGTATCTTGCATTCTACCGCCGTGTGTTCGGTGATTACCGTGAGCCGCTCTTTTCGATGCATCTTGTGGCCGACTATCCCCTGAACTTCAAGGGTGTCCTCTTCTTCCCCAAGCTTTCGCGCAATTTCGAAAGCCTTGAGGGACAGGTCAAGCTCTATTACAACCAGGTCTTCGTGGCCGACAATATCCGCGAGGTCATTCCCGAGTATCTTCTCCAGCTGCGTGGGGTGATCGACTGTCCCGAGCTGCCCCTGAACGTGTCGCGCAGTTATCTGCAGGATAGCGCGTACGTGAAAAAGGTGGCCGCCTACATCGTCAAAAAGGTGGCCGATAAGCTGGTTTCGCTTCTGAAGGCCGACCGTGCGGACTACGAGGCCAAGTGGGCCGATCTTTCCACCTTTGTGGAGTACGGATGCATCTCGGATCGCAAGTTCTATGACCGTGTGGCCTCTGCCGTGCTTCTGCCGATGGCGGACGGCAGCCGCAAGACCCTGGATGAGGTGTTTGCCCTTGCCACCGAGGAGGGACACGAAAATATCATCTACTACGCCACCGACCCGGCACGCCAGGCGGGGCTTATCGAGGCACACCGTGCCCGCGGGCTTTCTGTCGCCGTGGCCGCCGATATGATCGACGTCCGCTTCCTTGAGACCCTCGAGACCTACCGTGAGGGTGCCAAGTGCCTGCGCATCGATGCCTCCACCGATGCCCTGAAGACCGGGGACGCCGCCGAGGAAAGCGACCGCGCCGCCGCCCTTTACGAGGGGATCACGGCCGAGGGGATGACCCTTACCGTGCGGTGCGAGCATCTCGGGGAGGCCGCCGCCGCGATCCTGACTGCGGCCGAGGAGGATGTGAGAATGCAGGAGATGATGCGCTACTACGCGCCGGATGCCCCTGCCGCCCCCCTGCCCGCGACCCTGGTCCTGAACCTTGACCATACCGTGACCGCCCGCCTTCTCGACGGTGCCTTTGGTGAGGAGGGGACGGCCATTGCCCGTCATCTTTTGTCTCTGGCGCTTCTTTCGCACCGCCCCCTGTCGGCTGAGGAGATGGCCGCCTTCCAGGCTGAAAGCTACCGTCTCCTGTCGCTTCTCCCGTGATGGGGGAGGCACTGGCCGCTCCGCTTGCCGACCTTTCGGAGAATGCCGTAAGGCTTTCGCGTGACAGGGAAAAGCGGTACGGGTATCTCTCCGAGGCCGCAACGGCTCTTGTGATGCACCTTGCCTCTTTGGGGGAGGGAGAGTCGCCCGCGGCTCTGTATGCGGCGGCGGCCGCTGACCTGCCTGCGCTTCCCCCCGGGGATGCCGTGGATTTTTCCGCCCTCTTTTTGCGGGCGGTGGAGGGGCAGGTCGGCCGTCCGCTTACCCTTCTTGACCTGCCGGACGGGGCGCGCGTCCCCCCGGGGCGCCACCGCATCGTATATGTGGAAAGTCCGATCTCGGCGGATGCCTGTGCGCGCTTTGCCGCGCTGTTCACGGATGCCGTTTGCCACACCCGCATGACACTGCGTGAGCTTTGTGACGACGTGGAAAACGGGTATGCCGAGTATGCGATCCTGCCGCTTTTTGCCGACGGGGCGGCTATTCCGTCCGTGACGGCACTGCTTGAGGAGCGGGGCCTGGCGATCGCCGCCACCGTGCGCTGTCCCGTAAGGGAGGGGGAGATCGTGTACGGGCTTCTTTCGGCCTCTCCCGTGCTTCTTTTTCCACCGACGCATTTCTTCCTCCGTTACCGTGCGGAGGGGGAGACGGGGGCATCCCCGGTGCTTGCGGCGCTTGCCGAATTTCCCCTTGCGGTGGAGTATCTGGATACTCTGCCGTCCTCCTATGACGGGGCGGTCTTCCGCATCCTTGTCCGTGGGGAGGAGGGGACGTTTTTGCAGCTTCTTTCGTATCTTTTGCTGTATGTCCCGACCTTTATGGGCTACGGCTTCTATACCGAACTTACCGGAAAGGAACTCTTATGAAAACCATCTCTTACCGTACGCGCGGCGTTTGCGCCGGGCGGATCGATGTCGCTATCCGCGGCACGGTTCTTGAAAGCGTGAAATTTATTGGCGGTTGCTCGGGCAACACGCAGGGGGTTGCCGCCCTTGTGGTGGGCATGGAGGCCGATGAGGCGGTTCGCCGTCTGCGCGGCATCCGTTGCGGGATGAAGCCCACCTCCTGCCCCGATCAGCTGGCAAATGCCATTGAGGCCTGCCTTGCCCTGGGGGAGGAGGACGCATGAAGGACTACCGTAAGGAATACGACCGTTGGCTGAATTGCCCTCTCCTTAGTGAAGAGGAGCGGGCCGAGGTCGCGGCGATCACCTCGCGTGAAGAGCGCGAGCTTGCCTTTGGCACGACCCTCACCTTCGGTACGGCGGGGCTCCGCTCGTCGATGTCGATGGGCCCCGGCCGCATGAACGTGTACACCGTGGCCTGGGCGACCCGTGGGCTTGCCGAGCTTGTCCTTTCCAAGGGGGATGCGGCGCGCGGTGTGGTCATCGCCTACGACAGCCGCCACCGCTCGGTGCTTTTCTCCCGCGTGGCCGCCGAGGTTCTGGCCGCCGCCGGTATCCGCGTTTACCTCTTTGACGGCCTGCGCCCGACGCCTGAGCTTTCCTTTGCCGTGCGGCGCCTTGGCTGCCAGGCGGGTATCAACGTGACCGCCTCGCACAATCCGCGCGAGTACAACGGCTATAAGGTGTACTGGGAGGATGGCGCCCAGCTTTCCCCCGAGGATGCCGCCACCGTCAGCGCGATCATGTCGGGGATCGATATCCTTGGCGACATTCCGCGCATCCCGTTTGAGAATGCCGTCAGCGAGGGGAGGATCCTGCTTCTTGACGAGCGCTTTGACGAGGAATATTTAGCCGCCCTTGACGCTACCCTCATTGACCGCGAGGTGCTTGCACGTGCCGCCAAGACCCTGTCGGTCGTATATACCCCGCTTCACGGGGCGGGATACCGCCTGGTGCCCGAGGTGCTTCGGCGCGCGGGGCTTTGCCACGTGTACCCTGTTGAAGAGCAGATGATCCCGGACGGGAGCTTTCCGACCGTGCATAAGCCGAACCCCGAGTATGCCGAGGTCTTCCGCCTTGGGATGGCGCTTGCCGAGCGCGTCGAAAGCGATATCGTGATCGCCACCGACCCGGACTCCGACCGTGTGGGGGTAGTGACGCGCACGCGCGAGGGGGGCTTTGAGACCATCAGCGGCAACAAGATGGGCGCCCTGCTGCTTGACTATATCATCGGCGCACGCCGCCGCACCGGTACCATGCCGCCGGAGGCCTTCACCATCAAAAGCATCGTCTCGACCGACCTTGTCACCAGGATCGCCGCGGAAAACGGCATCCGTCTTTATGACGTTCTGACCGGCTTCAAGTATATCGGTGAGGTCATCAAGAACCATGAGGAGTGCGGGACGGAGGATAACTTCATCTTCGGCTTTGAGGAAAGCTACGGCTACCTCACCGGCACCTACGCGCGTGACAAGGACGCTGTCGGCACGACCCTGATGATCGCCGAGATGACCGCCTATTACGAGGAGCGGGGCATGACCCTGGCCGACGCCTTGGACGAGCTGGATAAAAAATACGGCATCTACCGTGAAAAGACCACCGAGATCTATATGGAGGGGCTTGACGGCCTGGAACGCCAGAGGCGCGTGATGCAGGCCCTGCGCGAGTGCCCGCCGAAGCAGCTTGGCGGCCTGCATGTCGTCTCTATCGGTGACTACAGTAAAGGATACTTTACAAACGTCGATACCGGAGAGCGCACCGAGATCACCCAGCCGCAAAGCGACGTTTTGTACTTTGTGACCGAGACCGAAGATAAGGTCGTGATCCGCCCGTCTGGCACCGAGCCGAAGATCAAGCTTTACTTCCTGGTCCATGGGGACAGGGAGGAGGAGGCGGAGGAAAAGATCCGCCGCTTTACCGAGGACACCGCCGCCTTTGCGGAGGCATAACCTGTAGAATGGGAGATTCACCTGTGACTGACAAACAGAAAAAGATCCGAAACTTTTCAATCATTGCCCATATTGACCACGGCAAATCCACCCTGGCCGACCGGATCCTGGAGGCGACCCGTGCGGTGGATTCGCACGATATCGAGGCGCGCATGCTGGACAATATGGATCTTGAGCGAGAGCGTGGCATCACCATCAAGGCCCGCACCGTGGCGCTGACCTACCGCGCCGAGGACGGCGAGGAGTATTACTACAATCTGATCGACACCCCCGGGCACGTGGACTTTGGCTATGAGGTCTCCCGCTCGCTGAAGGCGTGCGAGGGGGCGATCCTGGTGGTGGATGCCACCCAGGGGGTCGAGGCACAGACCCTGGCCAATGCCTATCTTGCCATCGACAGTGACCTCGAGGTCCTGCCGGTCATCAATAAGATCGACCTGCCGTCTGCCGACGTTGCCCGCGTGCGGGACGAGGTGGAGGAGATCATCGGTATCCCTGCCGAGGGATGCCCTGCTGTATCGGCCAAGACCGGGCAGAACATCCGCGACGTCCTTGAGGCACTGATCACCGACGTTCCCGCCCCGCAGGGCGACCCGGACGCCCCCCTTAAGTGCCTGGTCTTTGACTCCTACTATGACAGCTACCTCGGCGTTGTGGTCTACGTCCGCGTCTTTGACGGCCGCCTGCGTACGGGCGACAGGATCCGCATCATGAGTACGGGTGCCGAGTACGAGGTCGTCTCGGTCGGTACGCCGGGTGCGTTTGCGATGAACGAGACGGGGGTTTTGGAGGCCGGCGAGGTCGGCTATCTCACTGCCAGCATGAAGACGGTGGGCGACACCCGTATCGGCGACACCATCACCCATGCCGAGGGGGGCATCACCGAGCCCCTGCCCGGCTTCCGCCCGGCACGCCCCATGGTGTACGCCGGTATCTACCCCGCAGACGGAGCCCGCTACGGCGACCTGCGCGAGGCACTGGAAAAGCTGCAGCTGAACGATGCCGCCCTGTCCTTTGAGCCTGAGACCTCGGCCGCCCTTGGCTTTGGCTACCGTTGCGGCTTCCTCGGTCTTCTGCACATGGAGATCATTGAAGAGCGGCTTGAGCGCGAATTTAACCTTGATCTGATCACCACCGCACCGAGCGTTATCTACAAGATAGCCCTGCGCGGCGGCGAGACGGTGATGATCGATAACCCTGCAGGCTACCCCTCGCCCGATGAGATCGACAAGGCCTACGAGCCGATCGTGCGTGCCTCGATCATCACGCCGACAGAGTATATCGGCGGGCTGATGGATCTGTGCCAGGAGCGCCGCGGTGTCTATCTTGATATGAAGTATCTTGATTCCACCCGTGCCGAGCTGCACTACGACCTGCCGCTGAATGAGATCGTATACGATTTCTTTGACGCCCTCAAGAGCCGCAGTAAGGGCTATGCCTCGCTGGATTACGACTTCCTCGAATACCGCGAGAGCCGCCTTGTCAAGCTTGACTTCCTTCTGAACGGCGAGCAGGTGGACGCCCTGTCCTTTATCGTACATGAGGAAAAGGCCTATGGCCGTGCCCGTAAGATCGCCGAAAAGCTGAAGGATAATATCCCGCGCCAGCTCTTCGAGATTCCGATCCAGGCTGCCATCGGCGCCAAGATCATCGCCCGTGAGACTGTTAAGGCTATGCGCAAGGACGTGCTTGCCAAGTGCTACGGCGGTGACATTACCCGTAAGAAGAAGCTGCTTGAGAAGCAGAAGGAGGGTAAAAAGAAGATGCGCAAGCTCGGCTCGGTGGAGGTCTCGCCCGAGGCCTTTATGGCCGTCCTTAAGCTGGACGACGATGACTGACCGGAAAAGGCTTGGGCTGTATCTCCATCTCCCCTTTTGCAAAAGGCGATGCGCCTATTGCGATTTCTGCTCGTCTGTCGGGCGGGAGGGGGATATCCCCGCCTACGTTGACGCCCTCCTTGCCGAGATGTGCCGCCGCCCCGCCCCCGGCTATACGGTGGACACCGTTTACCTTGGCGGCGGCACGCCCTCACTGCTTCCCCCCGAGGAGACAGAACGGCTTCTTGCCGGCATCCACCGTCACTACAGGGTAGACCCCCTTGCCGAAATTACCTGCGAGGTCAACCCCTGTACGGTTGATTTTGAAAAGTTTTCTTTACTTAGATCCTTCGGCATCAACCGGGTCAGCATTGGGGTGCAGTCGCTTTCCGACCGCGCCCTTGCCGCCCTTGGGAGGCTGCATACAGCCTCTGAGGCGGTCGCGGCTTATCGCGATGCCCGCCGCGCGGGCTTTGACAATGTCTCGATGGATCTGATGCTGGGGCTTCCCGGTGAGACCCCCCGTGAGCTTGCGGGGACGGTGGAGGAGATGATAGCCCTCGCCCCCGAGCATATCTCGGCCTACGCCCTGATGCTGGAGGAGGGGACACCCCTCTTCACCTCGCCCCTTTGCGAGAGCATCCCGGGCGACGACGAGGCCGCCGATGCCATGGAGGCAACCGCCGCGCGGCTTGCCGCCGCGGGATACCGCCGCTACGAGATCTCAAACTACGCACAAGAGGGGCGGGAAAGCCGCCACAACCTCAGATATTGGCGGGGTGAGGAGTACGTCGGGCTTGGGGTGGCCGCTTATTCCTATTTTGAGGGCGAGCGCTTCGGCGCACCGCGCGACCTTGACGGCTACCTCGCGGGTAGGATCCTGCCGCGCGTGGACGTGGAACGCCTGGATCATGCCGACCGTGAGGCCGAGCGCGTGATGCTCTCCCTGCGTCTTGCCGACGGCATCGACCGTGCCGCCTATCTTCGCGATTTCGGCCGCGATCCGCACCTTCTGTTTTCGGAGGTGCTTTCCCGCTATCCCGCCTACTTTGTGCGCAGCGACTCTGCAGTCGCCCTGACGGGGAAGGGGATGAACGTTTCCAATACCCTGATTGCAGAATGTCTTGCGTGCTTGGCGTGAGAGGCATGAACCTTCTGACAAAAATAAAAAAGGAACAGGTGATGTGGACCGAATGCGGTTCACTTCCATGCCTGTTCCTTTTTTCGTACAGTCAGTGCGGGATCCTCGGATCCCACTCGTCGGGGGGCTCGCAGGTGCTGCCCTCGTCCATTCCGTAAATGCCTTGCCATTCGTCAAGCGTGACGGGGTGCGGGCCGCCCTCGGTGGCGGCGGTGTGTAAGACGGGCGCGTGCCCGTCTATATGCCAGAAGCGGTTGCGGGAGGCGCGCAGGACGCTGCAAAGCAGGGCAGGGGCTGTCGTATGATAGATCGGTACTGTGCCGTCTGCTATCATGGTGTTCCCCTCCAGGATCACCCCAAGGTGCGCATCCTCCTTACGCGTGCCGATGCTTACGATGGCTTCGCCGCCAAAGGCAAAGGTGTTGTCCCGCACCGTATTGTAGGCACCGTAATGCTGGAAGAAGCAGGTCGAGCGGCAGCTTGTGACAAGGTTGCGCTCCACCGTGACGTAGGAGGAGCCCTCGTCGGTATAGATGCCGTAGCCGCCGTAGTGGGCGCTTTGCACGTCATGAACGTAGTTTTCCTCGACCACCGTGCCGCTTTGTATCCCCAAGAGATAAATGCCCGCCATATCCGAAAGAAGACCGATGCCGATATGGTGGATATGGTTGCGGCGGATGCGGTTGCCAAAGGTGCGGCTTTCGGTATACCCCCAGACCCAACCGACCGAGATGCCCGAATAGACGGTGTAGGAGATCTCGTTCTCGCTCACCTCGTTTTGCGAGGCATGGCAGATGAGGATGCCCGTCGCGGCGGCATAGCGCAGGCCAATGTGGGATATGCTGTTGCGAATAATGGTACAATGTGAGGTTTTGTTTACATCCTCATTGCCGTTCGTATGGCCGAAGATCTTGACCCCGCCGCCGCCAAGCTCGGAAAAGCTTGACCCCTCGATACGGATGCCCTCGCACCCGTCCAGGATCTCGACGGCGTGCAGGCCAAGCGCTGTAAAGCGGCAATCCTCTACGGTACAGCCCCCGGCATAGGCAAAGCGGACGGCACCGTAGGCATCGGCGGCCGATTGCGGGTCGGCGGCGTAGCCCTCGGGGGCGGGCACCGGGACAGGTGCATCGCTTGGATCCTTGGCGTTGCTGGCGTAGTCACCGCGGCTGCAGATAAAGTCGAGATGCCGCAGGCGGATCCCCGTGGCGGGGGCATCGGGGGTGCCCGTCACCGTCAAAAGCTGTGTAAGCGTCGGGGCAAGCACCTCAAGGCCTCTGGGGTCGGCGGTCGGATCCTCGGGGATGTAGTACAGCATGCCGTGGGGCACGTCGAGGTAAAAGTCACCCGGGCGGCCAAAGCCCGCAGGCAGATTTTCAAGGTAGTAGCAAAGCTCGCTTGCCGCGTTCTGCCCGTACTGCACGCTGTTTTTGTAGCGTGAGCGGTAGGCCATCGTGATCCTTCCGGTCTCGGGGTCATAGGATTCCACGGGAGAGTGCTCGTCTACCCAGTAGTGGTAAAAGGAGACGGTGGCGTTTTCGATCCCGTCGATCCCCTCAAGATCCCGCTTGTCGGCAATAAACCAGCGCGAGCCGTCATGCAGGGAGGTCCAGGCGCTCGGGCCGCTTTCCCGCTCTACAGCCAGGGCGTGCAGGGTACCCTCTCTCGGGTAGCGGGCGGGGGTGGCGCGGCGGCCGTTTACATACAGATCGGTAAAGTGCCAGCTGCCGTTTTCCACGTCGGGCAGATGCACCGAAAGGCAGGGGGTACCGCGAAAAACGTCGGGGGCAAGCCCCTCGATGCGGCGCCCACCGACAAGGCGTGCCCGTCCCTTGCCGTAGGATTCCAGGGTGATGTCGCACATCCGGTACCCCGCGGCAAGAAGGGCGGGGGAGAGCGAAAACGAGAGCGGGGCGCTAAGGTAATGGTCGCCCTCTATGCGCACCGTTATGGGGCATCCGCGCCCCGGGACGCGAAGGCCGGCAAGAAGCTTCATGGCGCGTGCCAGCGTGCGCACGGGCCCCTCAAAGCAGCCAAGGGGGGTCTTGACGGGATGCGGGGCAAAGCCGCCGTACAGGTCGTTTCCCTCGGTGGCCGAAACGTAGATGGTGGCCGAGCTTCTGTAATCGATCATGTTGTCCTCCTTGTTTGAAAAACACGCGCACCGCGTGGGTGCGCGTGAAGGCTTTATGCTTCGTTTTTCCGCACGAGCCAAAGCGGCAGGGCGGCTACCGTGGCAATGATCGCCCCGGCTAAGAAGATGGTGTAGGGGGGAATAAACCCGTCCCCGTTCATGCCCATGGCGTCAAGGCCGATGAAAAGCGAAACGATCGGTCCGATGATCATGGGGATAAGGACGGTAAAGCACATCCGTACCCCTTGAAAGCGCCCCTCGCACCCCTCGGGGATGCGATCCTGGAAGGCGGCGGTCAGCGCCCCGCTAAGGGCAAGGACACCGCCCATCATCAGAACACCGCCGATATAGAGGACGGCGGTCATCGCCCCGCCCGAGAGATAGCGGAGCAGATACATGGCGAGCATCCCGGCTACGGCCAGGGCCAAAAGGGGATAGTAGAACCGACGGCGGCCGAGGCGGTCGGTCAGTACTCCGACCCCGCCGGTCAGGGCGGCCGCCCCCACGATGATCACGGCCATCGGGATGACGAAGCTGTCGCCAAGCCCGAGGGTGATCACCACGAAGTTAATAAGATAGGAAAAGAAGGTCTGCTGGGCAATGCCGACAAGGCAGGCGGCAAGGAGGGTGACGTACATCATGGGGTGACGGCGGATAACGGCGGGTGAAAAGCCGTAGAAGGTGTCGCGCAGATACCCCTCCCCCGTGCGGGGCAGAAGCCCCTCGGCATCCCGGAAGAGCAAAAGGGCAAGCAGTCCGGCAAGAAGCGGGATCAGCCCCAGCACCAGAAAGAAGGTAAGGTTGGTCTCGCTTTTTGCGTTGTAAAGCGGCCCGAGAGCCAGAAAGACGATCACCACAGCAAAGACAGGGAGGGTGGAAAGCACTCCGTTGACCCGCCCGCGGTTTTCGGGGGAGGTCACGTCGGCTACCCAGGCGTTGAAGGCGGCGTCATTGGCCGCCGAGCCGCACATGGTCATCAGACAGTCAAAAAGCACAAGCAGGACGCATACCGTCAAAATCATAGCCCCCTCTGCCCGCATCGGGACAAGGCCGAAGAGCATGATCGTGACGCCCCACACGAGATAGCCGTACGCCACCAGCGGGCGGCGCTTGCCGATCCTGTCGGAAAAGCCCCCGGCAAGGATGGTGGTGGCCGTGGCCGTCAGCGCCGAGAAGATGACCATCAGGGTGGTGACGATATAGGAAAGATCCGGGCGGCCGGAGTTGGCGAGGATATCCTGGGAAAGGGTGGCAAAGTACATGTTTTCCACGACCCATGCCACCTGCCCCACAAGGCCGAAGAGGATCGCAGAAAACCAGATGCGCCCCGAAAGGCGGGAGCCGCCGCCCATCAATAGTTCCCTCTCATCACGTACTCAAAAAAGATACGCGGGCCGTATGCCAGTGCCTTTTCGCTGGGGTTGAAGCGGCAGTTGTGCAGGGGAATGTTCTCGTCCCCCTCGTCACGTGCGCCGATGCGGAAGTACGCCCCCGGCACCTTCTGCAGGAAGAAGGAGAAGTCCTCTGCCCCCATCGAGGGGTTGATGTCGGTGCGTACGGTGGCATCCGGCAGGGCACGGCGGGCGGCGGCGGCCACCTCACGGGCGACGGTGGGATCGTTATAGAGGACGGGGTAGTGCTTGGTCGTTACCAGCTCTGCCCGTCCGCCCGCATCCTCGGCAAGGCATTTGGCGATCTCGCCGATGCGGCGGTAGATGTATTCGTCGTGCGCCGTTTCGTGCGTGCGGATGGTGCCGTGCATATGCACGTGGTCGCAGATGATGTTGTTGGCCGAGCCGCCGTGAAATTCGCCCACCCCCACGATCGCACAGGCAAGGGGGGGCAGCTCACGCGAGCGCATGATCTGGATATCGTTGTAAACGCGGCAGGCAATGGCGATGGCGTCCACCCCCTGGTGGGGCTGTGCCACGTGCGAGGTCTTGCCGTAAATATCAAGGAAGAAGCCGTGGCTGGAGGCGCTCATCACACTTTCGTTCAGTGCCACCGTGCCAAGCGGCATGACCATGTTGACGTGGCAGGCAAGGATCGCATCGACCCCCTCGCACACCCCGTCCTCGGCCATCAGCTTGGCGCCGCCGGGGGCATATTCCTCGGCCGCCTGGAAAAAGAGAAGCACCCGGCAGGGAAGCTCGTCCTCCACCTCCTTCAGCATCTTGGCCGCGCCAAGCAGCATGGCGGCGTGGCAGTCATGCCCGCAGGCGTGCATCTTACCCTCGTGACAGGAGGCAAAGGGGAGGCCCGTCTCCTCGGCCACCGGCAGGGCGTCAATGTCGGCACGTAGGGCTACCGTCTTTTCGGCATCCTCGCGCCCGAGGTAACCCACAAGGCTGGAACGGCCGTATTTATTGGTATAAGGAATGCCAAGCGCATCTAACTCGCGCTTGATAACGGCCAGGGTTTTCGGCAGGTCAAAGCCCACCTCGGGGATGCGGTGCAGCTCGCGCCGTACGGATACGATATAGTCAAAGTCGGGATCACGGAAGATCATGGCGACAGTCTCCTTGCGTTTCGTTTTTACATTACTATTATAGCACGCGCTTGCAGAAAAGCAAGGTGTAGGCTCTGAAAAAAATCCGGAAAAAGACGAAAATTTTTTTCGAAAGGTGGGCGAAAAATGAAATAAAAATGAAAAAAAGTTTCACCTATCGGCAAAATGACACCAAAATTAACACAAAATATACGAAAATCATTTTTATTTGTGAACTTTTTCACAATTCTTCTAAATAAATATTTTTTTTGTTGACAAATTGCGTGATTTATAGTAAAATGTTATGTAGTGAAAAAACTTTTTGCATCCGGCCGAAAAAATCGTTTAAAGGAGAGACGTGATGAACAGAACACTGCTTCAGGCCCAGCTCCTTTATGACGAGATGGGGAAGAGTGAAAAAAAGGTGGCCGATTGGCTGCTCTCTCACCCCGGTGAGGTGCTGCCCTATTCCATCACCGCACTTGCCGAGCTTGCCGAAAGCTCGGAGGCAACGATCGTACGGTTTTCCAAGCGCCTCGGCTTTTCGGGATACCAGGAGCTGAAGCTTTCCTTGGCGCAGGAGCATGAGAACCGCGTGGTCTCGCCCACCATCACCTCGACCGATTCCTGCTTTGAGATCCTCGAAAAGGTGTGCAACGATGCCTACCTGTCGCTGGAGCGTACCAAGCGCCTTCTGGTGGCGGATGGGATGACGGCTGCCGCCGAGCGGATCGCCGCCGCGCGCAAGTGTGTCCTTATCGGCCTCGGCTCCTCGGCCTCTGTGGCGGTGGATGCCGCCAACAAGTTCCTGCGCGCCGGCTGTAACAGCTATGCCTACAGCGATACGCATATGCAGACCATTGCCATTTCTCGCCTCGGGGAGGGGGACGTGGTGGTCGGCATTTCGCAGTCCGGCTCCTCCAAGGATATCGTGGACGGTCTGCGGCTGGCCCGTACCCGCGGGGCAACCACCATCTGCGTAACGGGGACCGAGCGCTCGCCCATCGTCCGCCAGAGCGATATCGTGCTTCTGACCGACACCGAGGAGGTGCGGCACGGCACCCTGGCCCTCAACTCGCACATCTCGCGCCTGATGGTGCTGGATGCGCTCTGCTACTACATCGCCTACCGGAACGGCGAAAGGATCACCGGCTCGCTCCGCGAGACCGAGGGAACACTCGAATCCAAGCGTGTGCATGAGGAATAAGCCTCGCCGCGCAGAAGATATTCACCTTGCATCAATTTTTACGGAGGATAGAACCACTTATGAAAATCCTGGTCATTAACGCCGGCAGCTCGTCCCTCAAATACCAGCTGTTTGATATGGACACCGGCAACGTGATCGCTAAGGGCCTTTGCGAGAAGATCGGCATCGGCGGTGCGATCACCCACAAGCGCCCGGGGCAGGAGGACTACTACGCGGAGGTCACCTTCCGCGATCATGACGATGCCATCGCGCTCGTTCTGAAGCTCCTGACCGACGAAAAGCTCGGTGTGATCGCCGACCTTTCCGAGATCGATGCCATCGGTAACCGCGTGGCTCACGGCGGTGAAAAGCTTCGCCGCTCGATGCTCGTTGGGGACGATGAGATCGCCTACCTCAACTCGATCGTGCCGATCAACCCCCTGCACGGCCCGCCGGCCATCAAGGGGATCGAGGCCTGCCGCCGTCTGATGCCCGGCAAGCCGCTGGCCTGCGTGTTTGACACCTCGTTCTACGGCACGCTTCCGGATTACGCCTACATCTATCCGATCCCGTATGA
>JAGBZZ010000329.1 GCA_017652965.1 Clostridia bacterium
GAGCGGAGCGTAAGCGGAGTCGAACTTTTTCCGCCGAGATCCCGAACGATGCTACACAGCGTGCGATCCTCGGTTCACTCGGATTTCGACGTTGCTCAGGATGACACGGCGGAAAAAGCGCAAGGCGAAGCCGTAGCGGAATCTCGGGCGTTCTTACGCCGCTCTTTGCTGTGGCACATCTGCGGCGTTCAGCATATTCTCAATAAAAATCCCGTACCCCGCCGTCGGGTCGCCGATCATCACGTGTGTTACCGCGCCGACGAGCTTACCGTTTTGGATGATGGGAGAGCCCGACATGCCCTGCACGATCCCGCCCGTCATTTCCAAAAGGCGGGGGTCGGTCACGCGGATAGAAAAGCTTTTCTGGCTGTTCTTTTCACCGCGCAGGGAGGTGATCTCAATGCTGTAGGTCGCTTTCTCCTCGCCCTCTACCGTGCAAAGGATCTCGGCAGGGCCGCACACCACCTCGTGCCGCAGGGCGATGGGGATAGCCTCGGAGGCGGCAGGCGGGGATGCCAGAATGCCAAAGACCCCGCAATCGGTATTGGATAAAAGCGTGCCCAGCCTTTCGGCCGTCAGATGCCCGCGCAGCTCGCCCGGGACACCGGGCGCCCCCGCCCGCACCCCCGAAAGGCTGACCCCGGTCACCGTCCCGCGGGCAAGCGCGGCCGGGGCAGTGCCGATGCCGTCGTACACCCCGTGCCCAAGCCCGCCAAAGGCGCCTGTCCCGGGGTCGATAAAGGTGACGGTGCCAATACCGGCGATGCTATCCTTGACGGTAATACCCAACCGATAGCATCGCTCCTTTGCGGCGTACAGGGGGGATACCGCCAGCGTAAGCGATGCCCCCTTGCGTAGCACGGTCAGCGAAAGTGCCCGCCCGCCCGAGGCGGCGATCACGTCCGAAAATTCCTCGGCCGTGCGGACGGCAACCCCATCCACCGCGGTGATAAGATCGCCGCATGCCAGCCCCGCCTCCTTGGCAGGGCAAGCGGTAATGGCGTCCCCTGCCACCTCGGTCAAGGCGGTTACCAGGATGCCGTTCAAGGGGGCGCGCAGGCCGAAAAGCTGTCCCCCGGGGACAAGCATAAGCCTTTGATACCGCCTCAGCTCGATCTCCTTAAGCGGCAGGACGCCGAAAAGTGACAGGGTACCGCGTGCGGTGCCCTCCTCCTCCTCCTCAAGGCTTAGGGTGAGCCATCCGTCGGTGTCCCCCGTCTCCTCCCAAAAAACCGAAACGGTTTTGGGGATCAGATGATCCGCAATTCCGATCATCCCTGCCGCCAAGAGGATACAGAGCAATAAAAGGAGAGAGAGCCCGGACAAAAATTTTTGTACAAGATTCATGGTGCGATCGCGCCGCCTTTCTTACGTTTCCTTTTTTAATGTGTACTCGCGCTTTCGCCTTTATGTGCGTGTCCCCCCGAAAATAAAGTGGCAGAATTGCCAATTGCAATTCTGCCACACGGTTATTTGTTTTGAAAGCGCAAAAGCGGAAGCATAAAGGCCGCCCGCAGGGTATGTGCGGTAAGAGCGTAGACACGGTAGGTCTCGGCGCGGTAGGGCGGCAGATGAAAGCAAAGGCTTGCGCAGTCCCCGCCCGAAGCCGTGATCGAAAAGTCGGAATTTTTGGCGATCGCCTGCAGGATCGGCCATTTGTCCTCCTGCAACAGCCCGAAAAGCGCGGCGGCCTCGGTCTCTGTCATAGCGGGGCCATCGCAGGTCAGGGTGATCGCAGGGGCGGCGCCGCCAGAGGCCGTAACCTTGACGGGGATCCCGTGCTTGGCGGTATAGTGCAGGGCAGTGCCGATACAGAAAAAGAGATTGTGGGTGCAAAGCGCCACGGTGGAGGGTGGCGTGTCGTACGGCATCACCGCGACCCCGTCCATCCCAGAGACAAGCTCGGAAAGCACACCGTATAGGGAGGAAAGCAGGACGGGCAGCTTCTTGGCACGCATCCGCGCATGCGGGGTGGCCATCTCGGCCATCAGCGCCTCGGCGATCTCGGCAGGCTCCCCCTCGGCGGTGTAGGAAAGGGTCGCCCCGGCGGCTACCGTCCCATGGGATAAGGTAGGATGCCCGGGGAGGGTGCGGCCCGCCTCAGCCATGCGGCCTGCTTGATGAAACTGATATTTGCTTTGTGTCATCAGGGTCTGAAATCCGAGGGCGTCAGCGTGGCAAAGGCATCCTTGTAAACAATACCTTCCAAAAGTGCTTCTGCCTTCTCAAGGACGGTAGCGCACTGCAGGTCGTAGAGGTAGACCTCCTCGATCTCGGCATAGCGGCTTTCAAAATGGCTGCTCAGCTTTTTCAGCCGCTTGACGATGTAATAGCCCTCCGCCCCAAGCTCAATAATATCCGAGGTCTCGTCCTCGGAGAGCTGGTAGGCGGTTTCGATCAGCTCGGCATAATAGGCGCTGTCCTTGGTATAGCGCCCCATGTAGAAATCGGTGCTGGGCTCCAACGATAACTGGATAGCCAGATCGATCTTGCCATTCTCAAGATGCTTTTTTGCCGTCTCAAGCAGCTCCCGATTTTCATCCTCGGTCAGCCCTAAGAAGCTGGCGTTCTTCGGCCGCCCGACCCACACCACACGGATGCAGTCGGCACTTTTAAAGAAGGCGCGCACGTCGTCCTCGGTAAAGCGGTGGGTGTTCTGATAGTATTCCATCAGCTCCTCCTCGCACAGGGCATAGCGGATCATCAGGCGGTTGACGGCGTCGTTCATATGGTAATGCTCGCGGATGTAGTCGAGATACTCGCTATAGCTGTCAAAGCCGACGATTACATGCTCACCCATCGCGCCACCGCCCACGGTGGTCTTGAGATAGTTCATAATAGAGGTGTCCATCTCCTCACCGAAGGGGTCGATGCCTACCTCCTTGCAAAGTGCAAAAAGACCGTAGATCTCGGCAACCTGTGCGAGAGCCTCCTCCATCACCTCGTCAAAGCGCTCTTCCCATCCCGCCCCCGTGAAGTAGGTGTCGTTGTATTCCTCCCGCCTTTCGCAGGCGTTCAGGAAAAAGGTGTACAGCACCTCAAAATTAACGGTATGCTCACCAAGCTGAAGGACGGGCGTGGCCTCCTTCTCGCTGGATTTACGCAGCTTATAATTTTCGCACGAGGTCAGCGCACAGGAAAGCATAAGCAGGGCAAGGCAAAGGGCCAGGGCACGAATGCGGATCTTCATAGGTCGCTTCCTTTACATATAATATAGTGGCACGTGTGCCACTTCTATTATAACACAAAAATTTCGGTTTTAGTGAAAATTATATGAATAAAATTTGTAAAAGCGCTTTTGGGGCGTTTTTTTCGCTTGCAAAGCGCGGGAAGGTGTGGTATACTGTAAGAAAAATGAGGGGGGACCTTTAAAGATGGGGACTGCCATGCAGGATGAATATACCGTATCATTGGCCGAAATGATCAAGGAGCTTGCCTTGACCGAGGCCCAGATGCCCACACCGGCCACCGAGGTGTTTCTTACGGTGCCGCGTGTCAACCGCCCGGGCCTTCAGCTGACCGGGTTTTATGACTACTATGAGGCAGAGCGCGTGCAGATCCTCGGAAAGGCCGAGATCCAGTATCTGCAGAGAATGGACGATGCCGAGCGGCACCGTTGCCTTGACCAGCTTTTCTCCACCCATCCTGTGGCCGTGGTCGTTACCTCCGGCCTTTCGCTTGAGGAGGAGGATATGAAAATGGCCGCCGAGCACGGCGTGCCGATTTTGCGGACCGAGGAGCGGACAAGTGAGTTCATGGCCGCCCTTATCGCCTTTTTGAACGTGCAGCTTGCCCCGCGCATCACCCGCCACGGAGTTTTGGTGGAGGTGTACGGCGAGGGTATCCTGCTCTTGGGTGATAGTGGCGTCGGTAAAAGTGAGACGGCTATTGAGCTTGTCAAGCGCGGCCACCGCCTGATCGCCGACGATGCCGTGGAGATCAAGCGTGTGTCGGCCAAGTCGCTTGTCGGCCAGGCCCCCGAGATCATCCGCCACTATGTAGAGCTGCGCGGTATCGGGGTGGTGGACGTGCGCCGCCTTTTCGGTATGGGTGCCGTCAAAAACACCGAAAAGATCGACCTTGTCATTAACCTTGAGCCCTGGGTGCAGGGCAAGATGTACGACCGCCTGGGCCTCGACGAGGAAAAGACCGAGATCCTCGGCATCAGCCTCCCGTCGATCACCATCCCCGTGCGGCCGGGGCGCAACCTCTCGATCATCATTGAGGTAGCCGCCATGAACAACCGCCAGAAGAAGATGGGCTACAACACCGCCGAGGAATTCAACAAAAGGATCATGGCCTCTATGGGGCTGCAGTAATAAAAAAGTGAAAGAGAAAGAGGAGCGCACAGCTGTGCGCTCCTCTTTTGCTTGCGGTTATGCCTTTTGGCGTCGCCCTCCGATCAGTCGAAGAGCTGACCGCCGTACAGGAACACAACGTCGGCCGTCTTGCCGGTATTACCGACAGGGTAGGCGGTGGTGTTTTCCAGCGCTTTGGTAAATCCGGTGATCTTGCCTGTCGTGTAGGTGAATACCAGGTTATCCCCCTCAAGGCAAATGGTATCGAAATCACCCTTCTCAAAGCGGATGATGGGGCCATCGGTCTCGTCGGCAGAGCGGACAGTGGCCATCGGTACGCCGGTCACCGAGAAAATCTCGGCAAGGAAAGCATCGATAAAGGTGCTGTTCTCGGCGGTAAGCAGGACAGCGTAGGAGGTCAGGCTCTTGCCCTGAATGTATACCGAGGTCAACGGCTCACGGCACAGAAGCTGGATGGACGGGGTGGTGATGCGCATCTCCTCACGGCAGTAGGTGGCCAGCTGACGCAGGGTCACACCGCTCGAGAAGGTTTCGCTTTCTGCAGCCGTGTAGACAACAACGTTTTCGGAGCCCTCACGCTCTACCGCCACAAAGGCCGAGAAGAAGAGCTTGGTGATCGAGCCGGTGGAGGCATACTCGTAGGCAAAGCAGGTGGAGTCATCGCCAAAGGAGAGGGTCTCAACCGCAAAGCCACTGCCCGTCTTGTAGACGTCAAGCTTGTTGGCGGGCGAATCGGCGATCACATCCCAGCCGTTTGCGGTCTTTTCAACCTCCATCCCGGCATTGCTGGTGGTCTTGAAGAGGAGGCCGATCGTGACGGTGTAGCCCTTGGCCTCCAGTGCCGAAAGCACGGCAGTGTCGATTTCAAATACACTGCGCACGGCGGGGTCGCCCGAAAGGTGGAGCTGATAACCGCGGAAGGAGATAAGCTCTGCCGAGGCTACGTTGCCGTAATAACGGTCGGAGTATTCCTTCACGGTGTCAGAAAGGCGCTTGTTCAGCACCGTCGTATGCTGCAGGATGTCGGGGTGTACGTCTGCAAAGCTTTCGTACACAAACTCCCGCACGATCTCGTGTGCCTCGACAAGGTCGGCAAGCTCAAGATTAAAGGTGGAGGCTACCGTGTAGAAATGCTTGGCGGCATCCGAAAGCCCGGTGGCGTTACCAAAGAAGTCATCGGCCGAAACGTAGGGCGTTTGGATGTAGTGTTCCAAGAAGTCGGTCATAAAGATGTCATCGATGATGGCATCGATCTCCGCAGTCAGCATCTGGGGGGTGGCGGCGGGGTTAGCATCGTAGTAGCGCTTGAAGTCGGTAAAGATCCTGTCGTGATACTCGGCAGGCATCGCACGGACGGCGGCGGCACTGATCTTGCCGGCGGCCACGGCGGCGTTAAAGGTCTCAAAGGCGGCACCCTCGCCGGTCAGCTTCAGGGCGTTTACGGCACTGTCGAAGGCGGCGGCCACGGTGGCGCGGTCATCACCGATGGTGTACTCGGCCATCAGGATGGAAAGCGTGATAATGTCGTCTGCCCCCATCTTGACCTTACCGCCCGAAACGAGCGACGAGATGTCAAGGCGGAACCACTTGCAAAGGTCGGCCAGGTGATTCTGGCGGATCTCGGCATCGGTAAGCTCGGTATTGTAATAACGGTAGGCGTAGACCTCACCGCCCTTGGCCGAGCTCGACCAGCCGTAATACATCATGTTCTGGAAGCCCGAGATCGTACCGGGGGTCGTGAACAGGAGGCCGTCCTGCGTGCGCATGGTAAACGAATCGTCGCCGGTGCTTTCGCTGGAGGAGCCGTTCAGGGTCAGGGTGACGTCCTCCACGCGGCTTGTCGAAAGGCTGACAGCGGGAATGGAAGCCCCCTCGGACATCAGAAAGGCGCTGTTGCTGGTAAAGCCGGTGAAGGTAACGCGGCTGTTTGCAACGTCAAAGACGGCCGTGGGACGGGCATTGAGGAAGAGGATCGGCGAGCCGTTTGTGGCATCCTCACCGAACTTCGTGATGACCTGCAGGGAGAGGGCGTCGGATCTGACCGGGGTCAGCCCAAGGCCGCCCATCTGCATACCGCCCGAGGAGTGGTAGTCATAGCGCATCTTGAGATAGCCGTCCTCGATGGTGAAGGCAGAGTGCTGGGTGTTGCTGTTATGCTCATAGTCGGTACGGCCGGCCGCCAGGGCGGGGGCGTACGAGTAGAGGGTGAAGAGGGACTCGTAGTTCTTGATGAAGAACTCGGAAAGGAAGTTTCTCTCGGCCTTCTGCCAGGCGGAGGAGGCGGCAAGGAAGGCGTTGTTGGCACCGTAGAAGACCTCGTAGGCCTTGCCGTCGGGCAGGGCGGGGAAGGTCTTGATGGCCGCCTCGGCCTCGGCCGCGGTCTTATACTCTACCGTGGGGGTGGTGACCTCTTTCCCGTCCTCGTAGAACTTGCAGGTGCTGCCCGCCCGCGTGATCACACGGTAGCAGGAGTGCGCCTCAAGGGAGGTGAAGTTGTAGACCTCGCCCTCATCACGGACGCCGTCCTTATTGGCATCGTACCAATAGGCATCGTTTTCGGAGGGGGAGACGGGCATGGTATAGTCGGTACCGTTCGTGTTCCAATAGGAATTGGTCTTGAAAAAGTCAACCTGGAAGACAAGCCCATCCTGCACGTACAGCGCGTTGTAATCGTTAGCGCTGATGCTCGGATAGGTCACCTCTTCACCGTCTGTAGCGATGGCCGTCAGCGGGACAAGCGCCGACAGGGCAAGCAGAGCGGCCAGAGAAAGGGACAAAAGCCGTTTCAACATAGCTAAAACTCCTTTTTAACAAAAATATATAAAAGTGCTATTAAAAGTATATCACAGATGCAAGAGTTGTGGCAATTGACAAAGTGAATGGGTTTTTTTGCATTTTTTTGTTCAAAGTTCCGATATCGCTCATATTTTTTATCCCTCCCGCATAGCGTGAAAGTGAGAAAGACCGGCCTCCCCGGCCGAGTAGCAAAGGAGAAAAAAGATGGAATACAGCGAAAAGGACAGCGCATTGACCTATGAATGGGAAGCCCATAACGAGGCGATCTCTACCGAGTGCCAGGTGGAGTATACCCTGCCCGATTACATGCCGGAGATCCGCAAGATCCTTACGGTAAACGCCCGCGCCGTCCCCGTTGGGCGGTACTGCGAGGAGGGAAAGGCTGAGTTCTCGGGGCTTGTCGCCTTCACGGTGATCTACAGTGACGGTGACGGGCGGCTTTCTGCCTGCTCGGTCAATGGGGAGTACCGCCTCACCTGTCCGGTTGGCGGCCACGCCGGGATCGCACCGTATGAGGAGACAGAGGTGGATGCTGCCGTCTGCCGTCTGCACGGCCCGCGCAGGCTTACCCTGCGGTGCGGCCTGCGAAGCCGTGTGCATACGGTGGAGGCACTCCCTATCCCAACCCCGGAGGGGGAGGGGTACGAACGGCTCTGCCGCCGCACCGTGACCCGTGTGACCCACCTTGTGGAGACGGGCGAGATCGCCTTTTCGGATGCCGTGACGGTTCCCACCGCCCCGCCCGACAGCCTGCGTCTTTTGTTTTGTGACGGAAGCCTGCAAATGGATGAGGTGCGCCCCGGGGAGGGGACGCTGACCCTGCGCGGCGTGGCGCACGTACGCCTTGTCGCCGCCGATGAGGCGGGCCAACCCTACGCCTTTGCGGCGCACGTCCCCCTGGAGCGGGAGATCGGGGCAGAGGGGGTAAGCCCCGAGGATCGCGCCCTGTTTGACGGTTGCCTTTCGCTGATCGGCGTGCGTAGCACGGGGGATGGCGAGGGCGGCACGCGCTTTGAGATCGACGGTACGGCCGAGGGGCGGGTGCGCCTCTACCGCAACCGTGAGCTTTGCCCCACCGTACAGCTTTATTCCCCCGCCTTCCGCACCGAGGTGCAAAGAGCCCCGCTTTTGACCGAGCGGCTTCTCGGCACCGCAAGCGGTAGCTATACCGTCAGCGGGGGCGGCAGTGCCACGGGGGAGGAGCCCCTTCACACTATCCTTGACAGCAGTGCCACCGCCACCGTCCGCAAGATCACCGAGGAGGGCGGCCGCCCCGTGGTTTTGGGGGATGTGCGCATCAAGCATCTTCTGGTTGGCACCCCCACCGAGGCGGCCCCTGCCCCTTGCACGGTGGCCGAGTACAGCTATCCCTTCCGTATTGAGGCGCCGCTTGGCGTGGCGGCGGGGGAGCGGCGATACGAATGCACCGTCCGTCCCGTGGCGGTGCGGGGGCACCTGAGCGAGGGCGGCTATGCCGCAGATACCGAGCTGTCTCTGTCCCTGGCCGCCTTCGGGCGGGAAAGCTTCAGCGTGGTCAGCAGTGTGACCCCCCACCCCGAGGAGGCCTTCGTCCCCGATGCCGCCCTTGTGCGGGTGGTATACCCGGATCCCGAGGATAGCCTTTGGTCGCTTGCCGAGCGGTACCATACCACCCCTGCCGCCATCGCGGGGGCAAACGGTCTGCCGCCCCCGGCAGAGGAGAGCGTGGCCCTGCCGTCCTCCTTAGACGGGGTGGCCTATCTCCTTTTGGAATAAGTGCCAAGCCACCCCCCGGAAATGCTTTAAAAAATATATATTTTTTCCCTTGACATTCGGGGGCTTCGGGGGTATAATAGGGGCAAGTGAACCGCAATGCGGTAAAGAAAGGATGACTGTATTATGAAAAAGCTTGTAAAACTGCTTTCGCTCGTGCTGGTGGCCTCGATGCTGCTGGTCTGTCTTGCCTCCTGCGATGCCTCGGGTAGCATCAAGAAGGCCTATGAGAAGGCCGAGTACACCGTAAACGTTGTCTCCGGTGCAGACGATGCGGCTACCGTTGCCTTCATGGCGCTCGACCTCAGCGAAGACGCAAGAGAGGAGCTTGAGGAGTACGAGATTATCGTTTGCACGAAGAACATTATCAACATCGCTGCCATCGTCAAGTTCCCCTCCTCGGGCGCTCTGAAGGATTTTCTGACGGTCGAGAAGGACGGCAAGAAGGACTACTCGCTCTATGAGAAGGCCAAGGAGGATGGCAAGATCAACGGGAACTGCTACCTCATCGGTGCCACCACCGACAAGGCCGCCGAGCCCTTTGCGAAGTAAGAGGACCCCGGGCGGTATAAGAAAGACAGCGTGTGCCAACGGCGCCCGCTGTCTTTTTTCTTGACAGGACGGGACACGTGCGCTATAATGGATACAGAAAACAAGAAGGAAGTTCGGATATGAAAGCTTTGAAAAAGATCCTTGCCCTTGCCCTTGCGGCAGTGCTTTGCCTTTCGGCCACAGCCTGCGGTGCTACCCCCGGCAAAATTGCCGACAGCTTCCGTGAGGCGGGCTATACGGTAGAGAAGATCGACCCGACAAGCAAGGAGGGGCTGGCTGTCCTTGATAAGCTTGGCATCCCGGCCGAGGAGGCCACCGCCATGAAGCGCGCAGACGTCTACCTTTGCGAGAAGAGCCGCATCCCGCTGGCACTGTATCTCTCCTTCCCGACGGGGGGAAGTCTTAAGCGTTATTTTACCGAGGACGGTGCCTATAAGGCGGCCAAGGACGGCGGCCGCATCCGCGGAAACTGCTATCTGCGCTATTCCGCCAATAACACCCTTGACGTCTATCGGGGCGAATGACTTGGCATTTTTCACTTCTCACCCGCCGCGAGTTTGTGCATAATAACAAAAATGCATCTCAAGAAAAAACGATCTATTGACAAATTCTTCACAACCTTCTATAATGAATTTACAGAGCGAAGGGGCGCCGGAGATTCTGCGCCCTTCGCTTATTTTTTTTCGGGAGGTTACTTATGAAAAAAAGACTTCTTTGTCTTTCCCTTATGCTTGCACTTCTTCTGCCGATGCTTTTTGCCTGCGGCGGTGAGGGGGATGCGACAACCCCCGCCGGGACAACGGCAGGCGGCGGTGATAGCACGACGGCCCCGACCGAGACAGGCCCGCTTGTCGACCGCATCGACCTTTCGGGCACCACCCTGCGCATCGTGCAGAACGTGGAGATGTACCGTGACGTGATGGAGTCGGGGGCTTACAGCCCGATCCTCTTCTCGAAGGGCCCGGATGAGGAGGAGTACGATCAGTACGCCACCAACGCCGTGTTTGCCGAGGTCTACAACCGCAACAACGAAATTTATGAAAAGACCGGTCTTACCGTAGAGTATACCGAGGTCACCTTTGAGCGTGCCTGGGCCGATATCGTCACGCATATCGAAAACTACGCCCTCTCGGATCTTGACGATGCCCCGGATATCGTGTCGCATATGAGAAGCTCTGTCTCCCAGGCGGGTGTGCGTGGCTTCCTCTACAATGTCTATGAGGATGAGGTCGGGCCGAACTACTTTGATTTTACGCACGAATCCTGGTATCTTGACCTGATGAAGTCGACCTCCTGGGCGGACGACCGGATGTACGTCCTTTGCAGTGACTACTGGATCGATGAGGTGCGCTGTGCCGCCCCGGTGCTGGTCAATATCTCAATGTATGATGATCTTTTCAAGGTAGAGGGCGGGATCGAGCAGCTTTACAAGGATATTGATGACGGCTGGTGGTCGGTCGATGACCTCTTTGCCAAGGCCGCCCTCGCTTACGAGGGCAAGGGGAGTGCCACCTTCAACCAGGAGGATACCTTCGGCCTTATTTGCAACTCCTATCAGTTTATGAATCTCGTGGAGACCTCCGGCCTTAAGCCCACCGAATATGGTGAGGATGGCAAGCTGCACCTGGCGGGCCCCGAGACCCTGACCAAGATCCACAACTTCATCGATAAGATGATCGCCTGGCAGCAGGATGACAGCGTCTGGTTCAACTATGACAAGATGCTGCCGAAGGAGGTCGGCTGTATCCATAAGTTTGCGGCCGGCGGCGCGCTCTTCACCATCGGCAACGCTGTCGCCTCGATGGAGGGTGCCCTCATCCTGGATGCCGACGATATCTACGGCGTGCTTCCGACCCCGAAGGGCGAGTACGACGACCTCGGGCCGGTCTACCACGTGTTCAGCTCGAATCCAATGGCCGGTGGTATCCTCATCAACAGCGACCTCTTCTCGGAATGCTCTGCCTTCTTACAGATGCAGACCGAGGGTAGCCGCGAGGTCATGCGCCTCTACTTCGAGGAGGGCCTCCAGCTGAAGAACAACGTGTCCAACAGCGTTGGCCAGGTCCGTATGCTCGACTACGTGCGCGAGGGTGTTATGCGTACGGACGGCCGCAAGCTCGCCGAGCCCTCGAACCTTGAGGGCTTTGTCACCTACTCCAACAGCATAAGAAACTCTGTGCTTTCGGGCACTAACACCTTCTCGTCCGACTGGGAGGCAGGCCGCGAGGCCCGCGAGCAGGCGATGAAGGATGCCTACGAGAACTTCGGTAAGGCACAGAACTGAATCACGCAAGGATACAAGGCGGGGAGCATTCACTCCCCGCTTTTTCTATGGTGGTTTTCCCCTGCTTTTCACCCGGTGCTTTGTACATCCTGACCAAA
>JAGBZZ010000330.1 GCA_017652965.1 Clostridia bacterium
CATATCGCGGCAGTAATCAAGCTTCTCGCTGTCGAGGAGCGAGGTGCCGATCTCATAGCCCTGGGCGGCGAGGAAGGTGTAAGCCATACCGCCACCGATGATGAGGGTATCAACCTTGGTAAGGAGGTTGTTGATAACATTCAGCTTGTCGGCAACCTTGGCACCGCCGAGGATAGCAACGAAGGGACGGGCGGGATTCTCAAGAGCGGCGCCCATAATGCCGATCTCCTTGCCGATCAGGTAGCCGCAGTAAGCGGGGAGGTAATCGGCAACGCCGGCCGTGGAGGCATGGGCACGGTGAGCCGTACCGAAGGCGTCGTTAACGTAGATATCGGCAAGCTCAGAAAGGGCCTTGGCAAACTCGGGCTTGTTCTTCTCTTCGCCGGCGTCAAAGCGGACGTTCTCGATCAGCATGACGTCGCCGTTCTTCATAGCGGCGGCCTTGGCCTTGGCATCCTCGCCGACGATATCGGTAGCAAAGGCAACCTCTTTCCCAAGAAGCTCGGAAAGCTTGGCGGCAACAGGAGCCAGCGACAGCTTCTTGCGGTCACCCTCAGCCTTCTTCAGAAGCTCGGCGGTAGCGGCGGCACGATCGGCCTCGGGCAGCTCCTCGATCTTCTTCTTCTCCTTCTTCGTAAGACCGAAGCCGGGGGTCAGCACGTTGTGGGGCTTACCGAGATGCGAGCAAAGGATCACGCGGGCGCCCTTGTCGGCCAGATATTTGATCGTAGGAAGAGCTTCCACGATGCGCTTCTCACTGGTGATCACACCATCCTTCAGGGGCACGTTGAAGTCACAGCGAGCCAGCACGCGCTTGCCTTCAAGAGCGGGGATGTCTTCGACAGACTTTTTGTTGTACATAGACATAAGAGATAAACTCCTTTACAATAAATTTTCACCTGTTAAGTATACCACGTATGGTTAAAAAAGTCAAGTCCCGCGCGTGTTGAACTTCACAGAAATGAGGTTTTTTTCACGTTTGCTCTTCCCTAACGGCTAAAAGTGTGATATACTGGTATCACCACCTATGAAAGGAATCGCCATGATCGCCGAATACAGCGCTTTTGCACCGAGGATGACAGACGTGTTTCACAGCATGGGGCTGGATGCCCTTCTGACCTCGGAGAGAATCAATGCGTTTTATGAATTGTACCGTTTTTTGGTCACAGAAAACGAGAAATACAATCTGACCGCCGTCACGGATCCCGACGGGGTCATTCTCCTGCATTTTGCCGACTCTCTGCTGGGAGAAGCACTGATCCCGCGCGGCGCTACCGTGATCGACGTGGGATGCGGGGCAGGCTTCCCCTCCCTGCCGTTGGCACTTTGCCGCCCGGATATCCGCCTGACCGCCACCGATGCCACCGCCAAAAAGATCGGCTTTGTGAGTGAGGCCGCCGCGCGGATGGGGCTTACTAACCTCACCGCCATTACCGCACGTGCCGAGGTGCTTGCACGCACCGACGAGCACCGTGACCGCTATGACCTTGCCACCGCGCGCGCCGTGGCCGCCCTGCCGATGCTGCTGGAGCTTTGCGCACCGCTTGTACGTCGCGGCGGGCGCGTGCTGGCGCTGAAGGGGCGCACCGCAATGGAGGAGCTGGCCGCCGCCCGTCATGCCGCGGGCGAGCTGAAATGCAAGGTAACCTTTACCAAGGAATATACGATCGGCGAGGGAGAGGATGCCCAAGGCCGCGGCATTCTCCTTTTTGAAAAGGTCGCACAAACGCCGGAGGCGTACCCGCGCCCCTTCGCCAGGATCAAGTCCCGCCCGCTTTGATCCTCTTCTGTCAAAAAAAATCCACTTTTTTTCAAAAAGGGCTTGCAAATCCCCGCGCAGTATGATATACTATCAAAGGTTCAAAGTTGTTCACGGCTTGAATCTTTCATGCAGAGGTATCGAAGCGGTCATAACGGGGCTGACTCGAAATCAGTTTGTGGGCAACCACACGAGGGTTCGAATCCCTCCCTCTGCGCCAACAACAAGGAAGCCTCCCATCCGGGAGGCTTTTTTGTTGTTTTTCTACGGTGCAGACGGGTGGATTCGAACAGGAGCGGGAGTGAATGACGGTCCGGGGGACCGTCAGAGCCGCGACTGACCGAGCCACGGAGAAAAGGCGAAATTTCCTCGCCTTTTCCGACG
>JAGBZZ010000331.1 GCA_017652965.1 Clostridia bacterium
ATCGAGAACGAAAATTTCTGCTCTAAATCTGCACGCCCCGAAAAGGGGGATCTCATTAAGAATTTGCTATTTCAAGAATTTTCGCTCTGCTTTCTCTCTTTTCTACCGATGTGATTGAATTCTTAATGAGACACCCCCTTTCGTTTGCGTGTAGCCTTTATTCTGCAAAGCGGTAGCTACCGCCCGTGAGGGTCTCGCGGTAGCCCGAGGGCAGGGTAAGCTCGGCGACCGATCCCTTCGGGATATCGAACTCGTAAAAGACTCTCTCTCCCTTGTAGTACCAACGCACCGAAAGGGTGCCCGACCTCGTTTTAAGGCTTGCCTCGGCATGGCCGAGGCGGCTGTCGGGATGCGGCGCAAGGTCAAAGATGCGGTAGGCAGGGGCATCGGGGCGCGGCGTAACGCCGATCGCCACCCCAAAGATCCAGTCGTACACCGCGCCGTAGGCGTAGTGGTTGAAGGAGTTCATATGGCGGTTGCGCAGGCTTCCGTCCTCACGGATCCCGTCCCAATGCTCCCACATGGTGGTGGCCCCTTTGGTGACCGAATAAAGCCAGGAGGGGTTCTTGGTCTGCAAAAGAAGGTCATAGGAAAGCGAAGCGTACCCGTTTTGCGAAAGGGCGTGCAGAAGATAGGGGGTGCCCACAAAGCCGGTCGTCAGGCGGGTGCCGTTTTCCTTTACAAGGGCGGCAAGGCGTGCGGCAAAGTACGCCCGCTCCTCCTCTCCCTCGTAAAGCCCAAACACAAGGACAAGGGCATAGGCGGTTTGGGTCTCATCGTTCGGGATAGGCTCGCCCTCCTGCCATCCGTTTGGCAAGAGACACAGCTTTTTATCACGGATGTAGTGCGCACGGAAGGCCTCACGCACATTTTTGTAAAGAATTCTGTACTCCTCGATCTCTTCGCCCAGCGCCTCTCCCGCGCGGACGGTGAGCATGGTCGAGTAAGCGAAATAGGCAGAGGCGATAAGGTCTGTCGGGGTCTTGCCCATATAGGCGGCATTGGTATCGATCACGTCGGTGCGATCCTTGGCCAGCCAATCGCCAAAGTGCGTCCCCTCAAGCCAAAGAAATTCCCGTGGGCCTGCGGCGTGCATATAGTCCACCCATTTTTTCATCATGGGGAAATTCCGGGCAAGCTCGCGGCGGTTGCCGTAGGCGAGATACATTTCATAAGGGACGATGCAGGCGGCATCCCCCCAGGCGGCCGAAATGCGGGAGCATCCCGGCACCCACGGCACGTAGCAGTCTACGGCGCCGTCGGCCTTCTGCTCGTCCCGCATGGAGGTCAGCCACTTGCAAAAGAAGCGCTCTACGTCAAAGCTCAAGGCAGCCGTGCGGCAAAAGACCTGGGTATCTCCCGTCCATCCCAGCCGCTCGTTTCTCTGTGGGCAATCGGTGGGGACGTCGATATAGTTGCTCTTCTGCCCCCAGATCACGTTGTGATACAGCTGATTGATCAGCGGGTGGCCGCAGGAGAAGTGGCCGGTGCGCTCCATCTCGCTATGCACGGCAATCGCGCGGAAGTCGTTCGGGTCGATCGCCTCCGGGGGATACTCGGTCAGGCGGATATAGCGGAAGCCCTGAAAGCTGAAGGAGGGCTTCAGAATATCCACACCCCCCGACAGAATATAGGTGTTACGGCAGGCGGCAAAGCGCATATTGTCGGTATAGAAGTTCCCGTCAGGGTCTAAGATCTCGGCATGCTCCACCACCACCCGCGCCCCACGCGGCCCGCAAAGGCGAAGCTCGGCGTAGCCGGCAAGATTCTGCCCGAAGTCGATCACCCGCTCGCCGCGCGGGGTCGTCAGCACGGCAATGGGGGCAAGGCGCTCCTGCTCGCAGATCGGGGCGCCCACGTCCCGCATGATCCGCGCGGGATAGCTTGTGCGCACCGCCGCGCCCAGGGGGCGCGCCTCGGCCGTAAGATCCACCGTCTCGCCGTCGTAGATGTCGCTGGCAAGGATGGGGGAGGTCGTCAGATAAAACCGCTCGTCACTTGTCAGGCAGACGGTGCGCCCGTCGCTATAGGTGATCTCCACGGCCGCAAGCAGCTTGACCCTGTCGGCATAGTTCTTCTTCGGATGCGGGTTGGCGATCCCGATCGACCCGGTCGCCCAGCCGGGGCCCACCGTAATGCGCAGGGCGTTTTCCCCATCGGCAAGAAGCGACGTCAGGTCATATTCCTTCAGCGGAATGCGATTCTTATAAGAGGGCCAGCCCGGCGCCATCACCTCACGGCCGATGCGCTGTCCGTTCAGCTCGGCAAAAAAGAGGCCGACAGCCGTGACGTAAAGCGTCGCCCGCTTGACCCTGCCCTCTGTGGCAAAATCACGGCAAAAGACGACCGCCGCACAGTCGGTATCCCGGGGTGGCTCGATCCAGGCACCAGAAAGCTTGCGAATATCCATCGTTTTCTATCCTTTCGTGTGAATATCTCTTGCATTTACTATACTACGTATGCTATAATAAATCAACCGACATTTTTAACGAAAAAGGGGGCATTCTTGCTGTGGCGTTTACCAAATGGAGCGAGGCGATCTTAGATCAGCTGAAGCAAAAGAAGCTGGTCCTCCAGCGCCATACCCTGCATGAGACCGGCCCGCACGACCACTGCTTTTTAGAGCTGACGTATATTCTGCGCGGCCCTGTGGAGCATACCCGTGACGGCAGGTGCGAGATCCTGCACACGGGTGACTATTTTATTGTGGACTACGGCAGTACCCACAGCTACCGCGCAGGGGGCGGCGGCAGCTTTGAAAACCTGGACTGCCTCTTCCTGCCCGAGCTGCTTGACCCGGTACTGCGCGGCACAAAAAGCCTGCGCACCTGTCTTGAGCATTACCTTTTGCGCTTTCAGATGCGCGCCCTCCTAAAAAATCCCGCCCATCTTACCTTCCACGATGAGGACGGCACCGTGCGTGAGCTTTTGCGGAAGATGGAGGAGGAGGCCACCGCTATGGCGCCGGGATACCTGGAGTTTCTGCGGTGCTACCTGCTTGAGATCCTGCTTTACACCATGCGCAGGATCGAGGGGGCAGAGCACGCCGCCGGGGGAGAGGGGATCAGCGATTACATCTCCCGCTACGTGGAGGAGCATTACCGTGAGGAGATCTCGCTCTCCTCGATTGCCGATGCCATGCACTACAGCCTGCCCTACGTCAGCCGCCGCTTCCGTGAGGAGACCGGCGTTTCCTTTCTGCGATACCTGCAAAGCTACCGCGTGATGCAGGGATGCCGCCTGCTTGTTTCGGGGGATCTTACCCTCGCCGAGATCGCCGAGGCGGTCGGCTACAGCGATGCCAAGTTCTTTGCGGCGCTTGTCCGCCGTGAGACCGGCCTTTCCCCCTCTGCCTTCCGCAAGCAGGCCAAATAACAAAAAGGAGAATGACGATGTATCAGAACAATATCAAGGTTGGTGGAATGATGACGGGGCACGTCCAGGGGATCGCCACCGACAAAAATAGGGAGTATATGTATTTTTCCTTCACCACCTGTCTCGTAAAGACCGATATGAAGGGCAATGTGATCGGCAGTGTTAAGGGACTTGCGGGGCATCTCGGCTGCATCGCTTACTGTGAGGCGGACGGACGGGTATATGGCTCGCTGGAGTATAAGCATGACGTCATAGGCCGCGGCATCCTGGATCGGCTGGGGGACGGCACAGACGTTGAGGACGGCTGGTATGCCGCCATCTTTGACGTGGATAAGATCGATCGCCCGGATATGGATGCCGAAAGGGACGGTGTGATGACGGCGGTGTACCTTTCCGAGATCATAAAGGATTATGCCGAGGGCGGCGGCAAATACGGCTGTGCGGGGCTTGATGGGATGACCTTTGCGCCGATGCCGGGTAAGGATGACGGCAAGCGCTATCTTTATGCGGCATACGGGATCTATGGTGACACCGCACGCAGGGATAACGACTATCAGATCCTGCTTCGCTATGACATTAGCGATTGGGGTCGCTGGGAAGCCCCCCTGAATCAGAAAAGGATGCACCGTAGCGGCCCTGCCGCACCTGATAGCAAATATTTTGTATACACCGGCAACACCACGTGGGGCGTGCAGAACCTGGAATACGACTCCCACAGCGGGTATATGTTTATGGCGGTCTATCCCGGCAAAAAGCCTGCCTTTCCCAATTATCTGATGTATACCGTTGACATGAAAAAGCCCTCGTCTGTCGACCGCCACGCGGTCCTTGATGAGCAGGTGGCGATCCTGCCCTTGGCCGAGGTTGGGCAAAAGGATGAAAAAAGCGGCATCACGGGCTGGCATTTTCCCTATGGCTCCACGGGGATGATCGCGCTTGGGGACGGATGCTTCTATTTCTCGCAGGATTTCGGAAACGGGAAGGATAAGCCCTTTGGGACAAACGTCGCTCTCTATCGCTTTGCAGGGGATGACGGCTTCCTGCCGCTTTAAAGAAAGTCATGACCACCGGTCGTGCCGGTGGCTTGCGATAGCCCCCTTATGGCATTCCACACGCTGAGCCTATAGGCTCGCCGAAAAATCCTCCACCTGCGGTAGTTGCCCTTCTGCCACAGATGTGGCTACTATTTCAGCCTCCCTTGTGTAAAGGGAGGTGGCACGGCTTGCCGTGACGGAGGGATTGTTTTAGCTAAGTTCCACGAGTACAACCCTTCAGTCAGCTCTGCTGACAGCTCCCCTTACACAGGGGAGCCTACCGCTGCGGCGGGAACTGTGCAAGGCTAAAGCTTTTTGAAACCACCGGCCGGACTGGTGGTTTACGGGCAAAGCCTTTTCCAAAAGGCTTTGCTTCAAATGAAAAAAGGAAGTGCAAAAAGCACTTCCTTTTTCGGTTACCCGTATTTTCTACCCTTAGTCGGTGACGTAGGGGAGAAGGGCGGCCTGGCGGGCACGCTTGATTGCGGTCGTCAGCTCACGCTGATGCTTCGCGCAGGTACCGGACATACGGCGGGGGAGAATCTTGGCGCGCTCAGAGATGTACTTACGCAGACGCGCAACATCCTTGAAGTCGATCGCCTCGACCTTCTCGGCGCAGAAAGCACAGACCTTCTTTTTACGCCGCATATTAGGGCGGAAGGCGTGCGGTGCATCATTTCTTTCCATGCTAAAGTTCCTGACCTTTCCGGCTCAAATTCAAGCGGTGCGTGGTATGAGCCGTTTCACACACCGCCAAGGTAAATGCGTGTTCTCAGAAGGGCAGACTGTCGTCGGCAGGCATTTCCTCAAAGCCGGCAGCGCTACCGCCGGTATAAGCGGGGGCACCGTAGGCATCGGGCGTGTACTGGGTGTTGTTACCGCCAACAGGGGCATCACCCTTGGACTCGACAAAGGAAACCTCGTCAGCAACCACCTCGGTGGCATAGTGACGTGCACCCTGCTGGTCGGTCCAGCTACGGGACTGCAGCTGTCCGCACACGAGGATCGGACGGCCCTTTTTGAAATAGCGTGCAACAAATTCGGCACTCTGGCGCCAGGCAACGACCGTGATAAAGTCGGCCGTCTGCTGCTGCTGATTCTGCACGTCACCTGCGGCACCGCGCGCAAAGCGGCGGTTGACAGCGATGGTAAAACGGCAGACAGAGATCTGGCTTTGGGTCTGTCTGATTTCGGGATCGGCCGTAAGATTGCCGATCAGGATCACCTTGTTAAAGCTTGCCATGGTAGTCGTTACTCCTTACTTATTACTCTGCCGCAGTATCCTCTGCGGGAGCTTCGGCCTCTTCCTTCGCGGGGGCGGCCTTTTTCGCTACGGCGACAGTCGTCATCGAGCGAAGAATACCGTCGGTAATACCGAGCACACGCTCGATCTCCGCGGGGAAATCAACCGCACTGCGGTAGGACATCACAACGAAATACCCTTCGGTAAGGTCGTTGATCGGGTAAGCAAGTCTGCGCTTGCCCCACTCGTCCACCGTCTCCATCGTGCCGTTGGCGTTCACAAGAGCAGTGAACTTATCCACCAGCGCACGGATCTCCTCTTCGGGAAGAGCCGCGTTGATAGCGATGAGAGTTTCGTACGAACCGATTCTTTTCTCCATCAGAATACACCTCCTTATGGTCTTGATCGGGGATCACATCGCGTGTGATCCCAAGGAGCCGGACTGCGCGGTATGCACAGCCCAAACCATTATAGTATTATACATGCTGATTCTTCATTTGTCAAGGGGTTACGGAAAATTTAAGAGGATTTTGTAAAATAATGCGCCTTCGCTCAGCCCTCGGCATCCTTGTTCTCCTCAGTGGGAGCCTCTTGCCCGTCGGCGGCCGTCGCCTCCTCGGTCGCCTCCTTCTCCTCAAGGTACTTATGGATGTCGAAATCGCGGTAGTCCTCGGGGTCGGTCGGCAGGTGACGGCGGTTGAGCAGGTGGATCGAGAAGGCACGCAGGGAGCTGTGCACCGTGGCAAAGACCGGGATGACGAGGAGAGCCCCCCAAATGCCGAGGATCGCATAGCCGACAAGGAGAAGCACGAGGGTCGCCCCGATGTTGCGGCGGAGGCCGCGGCGCGTGAGCGTGCGGGGCTCAATGACAAGGTTGTCAAAAAGCTCAAGCGCGATCAGGATCGCGGCAACGGGCAGGGCATAGGCCGGCCTTGTGACGAGCAGCACCAGCATGCAAAGCAGGAAGGAGAAGATCGTGCCGAAGACCGGGAAGAGGTTCAGGATCATGATCACAAGGGTCAAGAGCGGGTAGAAGGGGATGTTCAGGAGATAGAAGACGAGATAGGAGGAGATCCCCAAAAACAGGGCCGAAAGGAGTCGGGCTGAAAGGAATTCGGTGACATTGGCGTAAAGCCGCTTTATAAACATAATAAGGCGCTGGGTCATCCCGGACGGCAGGACCGCGGTAAAGAATTTCCCAAGCACACCGCTAAGGAGCCGCCGCCCGGCCAGAAGATAGATCGAGATGATGACACCGACAACGAGGTCAAAGGCCTGGCCGACGATCCCGCTGAGAAGCGAGGTGATCGTCCCGGCAATATCGGTGCTGACAAGCTCCATCGCCTTCCCCTTGATAAAATCGACCACCGTATCGGCTACCTCGGTAGGGATATGGAGGCTGGCCAGGAAGGCGCGTATGGAGGCCTCGCCCGAAAGGAGAGAGGAGCGGAGCAGGGCCACAAGCTCTGTCACCGTCCCGATCATCGGCGGGATGATAATGAGGAGCAGGATGCCAAGGACGAGGAATGCCCCGATATACACCGAGAGGATCGCCATCGTGCTGACAAGGCGCGGCCGCGGCCGCTTGCGCTCAAAAAGGCGGGAATAGCCCTTGGTGGCCAGTATGATAAAGGGATAAAGGACAATGGCAAAGAGGATGCCGTAGGGCACCGCCCGGATGGAGGCGACCGCACCGCCGAGGAAGGCGGCGATCTCACCCGCGCGGAACACGATGAGGCCGAAGATGCCTGCAGCCAGGATCACGCCAAGGGCATACAGGGCGATCAGCAGATATTGCTTGTTCAGCTGGAAGCGCTTCATTCCGCATCCTCCTTTCTGTCTTTTTCGTTATCTTCACTTGTCGGCTTCTCGGCTGCGGCCGCCCTCTGGGGTGACAGATCATCCTGCGGAGCGTTCGAGAAGACACCGGCGTACGCCTCACGGTCGGTCGGCAGCCCCCGCTTTTTGAGGCGGTTCGTGGCAAAGCGGCTGACGAGCATATAGATCACCGAGAAGAGCGGGATGGCGATCACCATTCCGATGATGCCGAGCCAGCCGCCGATGACGGTGATGGCAAGGATGACCCACATGCTGTTGATGCTGGTGGTCTTGCCCACGATACGGGGGTTGATGATGTTCCCGTCGATCTGCTGGACCACAAAGACGAGGACGAGGAAGAGGATGGCCTTGAAGGCATCCTCGGTCAGGATGATGAAGAAGGAGGGGATCGCCCCGATGAAGGGACCGAAGTAGGGGATGATGTTGGTCGTCCCCACCACCACGCTCACAAGCCCGGCATACGGGACCCCGAAAATGGCCATCAGGAGGAAGGTCTCACAGCCCACAAGCACCGAGTCGAACACGCTGCCGAGCAGATAGCGGCCGAAGGTGCGGTTCGCAAAGATGAGGGTGTCGTTGATCTCGGCGTATAGCTTGCGCGGCATCAAGGCAAGGGCGATGCGGCGCAGGCCCGCCGTCCAGACCTCGCGGTAGAGGAGCATGAAGAAGGAGAGCGTGCCCGCCAGGATCACGGTCATGGTAAAGCCCGAAAGCGAGACGATGGCGCCGGTGAGAAAGAGGGCGGCCGCCTCCAGGATGCGGTGGGAGTTGTCAACGATCAGCTTGGAGATGCTGTCGATGTTGGCAAGGTTCAGGATGCTGTCCACCCACTCCACGCCGATCAGCACGAATTCGGTCAGGTTGTTGATGAGGCTCTCGTAATTGTTGATGACCTCGGGCACGGTGATCAGCACGAGCGAGGCGATCACGGCGAGGATCAGAAGGTAGGAGAGAAGCAGGGAGAGGATGCGCTTCTTTTTCGGGAAGCGGGGGAAGCGGTCGAGCCAACCGAAGACGTAGCGCTCCGAAAGGTTCATAAGGGGGTTACAGAAATAGGAAAGCACCAAGGCAAAGATGAGCGGGCGCAGGGTGGAGAGAAAGCTGTCGACGGCCGCCTTGATATCCGGGAAACGGAAAACGAGGGCAGCAAGCAGGATCAGCACGCAAAGACCGAGCAGGCTATGCAGTGCGATCGACATGTATTTTTTGTTATAAAGGCGTTTTAGCATTGATCCACTCCGAAAATTAAGACAGCGCGCACCCGCGCGGATGCGGCCGCATTTTATGCATTTAGATATATTATACCATAAAAAAAGGAAAAATCAAGGGTGGGGCGGACTTTTTTAAAAATACGGGAGTGCCGCGGGGGGCTTGCATTTTCCGCCTGCCTGTGGTATGATGGAAGAAAAAAAGGGGGATGTGCCATGCGTGTATATGAACGGGCGTATGCCAAAATCAATCTGTATCTTGACATCACAGAAAAACGGGCAGACGGCTTTCACGCGCTTCGCTCGGTCATGCAGACGGTAGGGCTTTACGACGCCGTAACGGTGGAGGCCTTCCCGGCGGCTGAGCCGTCGGTTGCTATCTCGGTCAAGGGGCGCTACCGTGTGCCTGTGGGGCCGGGCAACCTTTGCCACCGCGCAGCAATGGCCTATATGCAGGAGGCCGCAGTGCCGATGCGTGTGCGCATCTACCTGGATAAGCATATTCCCGTGGCGGCAGGCCTTGGAGGGGGCAGTGCGGATGCCGCCGCCGTCCTGCGTGCGCTCAACCGTATCACCGGCCGTCGCCTGGCCGCATCCCGCCTTTTGTGGCTTGCGGGGACGCTTGGCTCGGACGTTCCCTTTTGCCTTCTCGGTCACACCCGCCTTTGCGAGGGCAGAGGAGAGGCCATGCAGGTGCTGACCCCTTGCCGCCCGCTTTCGCTTGTTATCGTCCCCTCGCCCGAGCGGGTCTCCACTCCGGCGGCCTATGCCGCCCTGGATGCCGCCTATGCGGATTTTGCGAAGGTGGCTGAGCACGGCGATCTCCCCGCGATGCTTTCCGCCCTTGCCGCGCGGGATGCACAGGGGGTATCGGGGGCACTGTACAACATCTTCGAATCGGTCATTCTCCCCACCTGCCCCATCGCCGCCGCCAACCGCGAACGGCTGTATGAGCTGGGGGCGGAGGCCGCCCTGATGAGCGGTAGCGGGGCCACCGTCTTCGGCGTTTTTGCCAGTGATGAGACCGCCGCCTCCGCCGCCGCGTCCTTTGGACGGGATGCCGTGAAAACGGCCACGGTGTGACGGTATGAGGTATAAAACCGAGCCGCATATTCACGTGGCCGAGGTCAGCCCCTGCGCAAGGCTCTCGGCACGCGAAATGATCCGCCTGTATGCCGATGCGGGCTACCGCACCGTTTTCGTTTCGGATCATCTGCACCGCAACTGCTTCGCAGGATTTGGGGAGGCCACATGGCGAGAGAAGGTCGCGCGCTTTGCGATGGGCTATGAGGCCGCCCGTGCCGCAGGGGATGAATACGGTGTAAGGGTTCTTTTTGCGGCCGAGCTGACCCTTGAGCGTACCCCGGGCGACTATCTGCTTTACGGCATCGACCGCGCCTTCCTCGAGGAGCGTGAAGATCTCTTTGATCTCGGCATCGGGGAGTTTTATTCATATGCCAAGGCACACGGCGTGACTGTCGTTCGTGCGCATCCCTACCGCGATAGCTGGGCAGAGCCCGAAAACGGCAATTATGTGGATGCCGTCGAGGTTTACAACAGCAGTCCGCGTCATGACAACAGGACCGACCGTGCCATCGCCTACGCCGAGCAATACCGCCTACCGATGACGGCGGGCTCGGATGCACACCGCAGTGAGGATGCCGCGCTGAGCGGTGTTCTTTCGGATGTGCCGATCGAAAGCGCAGAGGACTATGTGCGCCTGCTTCTCGGCAGACGGCTGACGCTTATTATGTGAGGTAAAGACAATGATCTATCTGACGAGCGATTTGCATGGCGGAGAGAATACGGCGGGTCTTATGCAATATCTGGATGCGTACCGCACGGGGGATCTCCTCCTCATTCTGGGTGACGTTGGTCTTTCCTTTGAGGATACCGAGGAAAACCGCCGCTTTACCGAACGTTTTCTTTCAATCGACCGTCCGATCGCCTTCCTGGACGGCAATCACGAAAACCACCCCTACCTCAACGCCTTTCCCGAGGAGGCCTTTTGCGGCGGCACCGTGAACCGCCTTTCCCCGTATATAGTCCGCCTCCGCCGGGGCGAGATCTATGATATTGACGGCCGCTCCTTCTTTGTGATGGGCGGCTGCAAAAGCTCTGCCGCCTGGCGGGAGCGCGGGCTTCTCTACGAGGGCGAGGAGCCAAGCCGGGAGGAGATCGCGCATGGATACAAGACTCTTCGTCGCCGCGGCAACCGCGTTGATTTTGTGCTGACCCATAAGTACGATCCCACCGCCGCCTCCGAGGG
>JAGBZZ010000332.1 GCA_017652965.1 Clostridia bacterium
CCGGCTGCAGGGCGACCTGTACGGTGAATTTCAGCTGGCACGCCGCTACGCCTGCGAGGCACGCAACAACCGCGAGATCCTTGACGATTTCATTGCCCTGCTTGAGATCGATAACGCCGTGGAGCGCGAGGGCGGCGCGGCACGCAAGCGGGTGGCGGCTATGGCCGCCGCCAGACGGGAAAGCCGCCTTGCCCTGATGGCCGAGATGGAGGACTTCAAGGAGGAGTACCTCCACGCCTCGCACCTTCGCAACCAATCGGTCTATATGCAGATCTTTGCGGACATCGAGGCCTATGCCAAGGGATGCACCGACAGCGACTTTGCGCTTGACGTTTGTGACCTGCGCGGCATCGCAAGCGGGATCATGAACATCCTGCGATAATGTAAGGTTATGCTTACATAAACTTTCTAAAACCCCAAAAAGGAGCCAATACTATGCGCAAAGATGAACGCCTTGGGCTGTTGCCCGACCCCTTTATTTTCCGTGACGGACACCGCGTGGCAAGCATTGCCGACTGGGAGGAAAGACGCCGCGAGATCCTCGAGGATACCGTAGGCCTTGAGTTTGACGGGATGCCCCCCGCCCCCGAGGTCTTTCGCGTTGAGCCCACCCACGTGCGCGGCAAGGGGACGACCTCCAGCTACCGCATCCATTGCGGGCGAAAGGGTCACCCCTTCACCTTCTGCTTTTACGTATACCGCGCCCCCGTGGACGGCCCCTGCCCCGTCCTTCTGACGGGTGACCTCACCTATACCCCCAACTGCTGTGACGAGGTGATCGCCGAGGCCAACCGCCGCGGCTTTACCGTGGTCAAGTTCAACCGTACCGAGCTTGCCCCCGATATGCCCGACCCGAGCCGCGAGTGCGGCATCAACGCGCTTTGGCCCTCTCTTTCCTTCTCTGCCATTTCGGCCTGGGCGTGGGGGTATCACCGCGTGGTGGATGCCCTTTTGACCTTCCCCTTTGTGGATGCCGCGCACATCGCCATCACCGGCCACTCGCGCGGCGGCAAGGCTGTCCTTCTTGCGGGCGCCACCGACGGGCGCGTGCGCTACGTCGCCCCAAACGGAAGCGGCACGCACGGTGCCGCCCCCTACCGCTTTATCCAGCGGGAGGACGAGGACAGCGACTATCACGATAAAAACAGCGAGCCGCTGGAATTTATGATGCGCGCCGTCGGCTACTGGATGGGGCAGGGGCTTGGCGCCTACGTTGGATGTGAGGAGACCCTGCCGCACGATATGCACTTCTTTAAGGCGCTGGTCGCCCCGCGCTATTACCTGGAGACAAACGGCTATGCCGACATCTGGGCAAACCCCCGTGGCTCCTACCTCGCCCTTTTGGCGGCGCGTGAGGTCTTTCGGCTTTACGGTGCCACCGACAAATGCCTTACCTCCTACCGTGAGGGCGGCCACCGCCACAGCCCCTACGATTTCGGCGTTCTTTTTGACGTTATGGAGGCCGACCTTCACGGCACCCCCCTACCCGAGGCCGTCACACGCATCCCGTACGACGATATGTCACCCTTGCATGACTGGCGCTGCCCCGGGACGTAAAAAAGCAAAAGGACAGAGACTTCACCTTCTCTGTCCTTTTTATTTTCCGAGATCAGATCGCCCCGTCTCGCGGGAGTGTGCAGTCCGCGGTGGCAAGGCACCCCGCCATCAGCGTCTCAAGATAGGCGCGATAGGCATCGAGGAAAAGACGGCCAAAGACCCCCTCGCCATCCACC
>JAGBZZ010000002.1 GCA_017652965.1 Clostridia bacterium
CGGTGCCCGGCTTGCAGAAGAACTCCAGCTCCATCTGCTCAAACTCACGGGTACGGAAGATGAAGTTACCGGGAGTGATCTCGTTACGGAAGGACTTACCGATCTGCCCGATACCGAAGGGAAGCTTCTTACGGGTGGTACGGGCTACGTTTTTGAAGTTGACGAAGATACCCTGTGCCGTCTCGGGGCGCAGGTAAAGCTCGCTGGTGGCATCCTCGGTCACACCCTGGAAGGTCTTGAACATCAGGTTGAACTTGCGGATGTCGGTAAAGTCGTTACTGCCGCAATCCGGGCAAACGATGTTATGCTCACGGATGTAGGTGGCCATCTCGGCATTGGACATACCGGCGGGGTTGTCCGAAAGGCCGTTTGCCGCCACGTATTCCTCGATCAGCTTATCGGCACGGTGACGGGTCTTGCAGGACTTGCAGTCCATCAGGGGGTCGGAGAAGCCGCCCACGTGACCGGAGGCCACCCATACCTGCGGGTTGACAATGATGGCACTGTCAAGGCCGACGTTGTAACGGGACTGCTGGACGAACTTGCGCCACCAGGCCTTCTTGATATTGTTCTTGAATTCCACACCGAGAGGGCCGAAGTCCCACGAGTTGGCAAGACCGCCGTAGATCTCAGAGCCGGCAAAGATGAACCCGCGCGACTTGCAAAGACCCACGACCTTTTCCATAGTCTTCTTCGAATTTTCCATAGCAACCTCACTTATATGATGATTTTTTTATAAACGGATCCGGGTGTCCTCCCCGGCAAGCGTGCCACAGATGGCAGCGCCTTGTACCCCGGTGGGAAGGACGGTCAGAATCTCCCCGGCGACCCCGACGGCGGGGACGGTTACAGGGAGAAAGGAAGCGGTATGGCCGGTGGCATGGCCGCCCTTTTCGGTCTCAAAAAGAACCGAAAGCGGCGCTTTCCTCGCTACGGCCTCGGCAAGGATCTCCTCCCCCATACGCTTGGCCAGTGCCGTAAGGGCGGCACTGCGCGCGGCGGCCTCGGCATCCCCGACCCTGTCGGGATAGGTGGCGGCAGGTGTACCGCGTCGGGGCGAATAGGAGAACACGTGCATGGAAAGAAAACGGGCGCGCCTTGCAAAGTCCATCGTCCTTTGAAAGCTTTCCTCGCTCTCCCCCGGGAAGCCCACGATCATGTCGCAGGTCAGCTGTACGGAGGGGATCGCGGCGCGCAGGGCAAGGATCGCCTCCATCACCTGCTCGGCGTTATAGCGGCGCTTCATCCGCGCAAGAACGTCGGAGGAGCCGCTTTGCACCGAAAGGTGAAAATGCGGTGCCAGATGCGTAAGGCGGGCAAGGCGGGCAACAAAATCACCGCGCATGACCTCGGGGGTCAGTGAGCCAAGGCGTACACGGGGGACGGGGAGGGCGTCCACCTCCTCCAAAAGGTCGATGAGGCGATAGCCGTCCTGTCTGTCGCGGCCATAGGAGGCCGTCTCAATACCCGTCAGCACGACCTCGCGCGTGCCCCCCGCAACAAGGCGGCAGATCTCGGAAAGGATCTCCTCACGGGGGCGGGAGCGCACAGGCCCGCGTGCGGCGGGGATGGCGCAATAGGTGCAGTGACAGTCACACCCGTCCGCGATCTTGACGTAGGCGCGGGTACGGGGGGCGGAGGATACCGACATCGGCTCGTACCCCTCGGTATCCAGGGGCTTGATCGCGATCCTTTTTTCGGGCGTCTCTGTACCGATAAGCGATCTAGCCACGGCCACACACTTCATCTTGTCGGCCGTACCGCCGACGTACACGACCCCGGGAAGATCGGCGACCCTTTCGGGGTGGGACTGGGCATAGCACCCGATAACCAGGATCCTTGCATGCGGGTGGCGGACACCGAGACGGCGGATAGCCTGACGGCATTTGCGGTCCGCCTCGGCCGTGACGGTGCAGGTGTTGACAACGGCGATATCCGCCTCCTCCCGCACCTCGGTATATCCCTCGGCAAGAAAAGCCTCGCGCAGGGCCTCGGTCTCATACTGGGCGACCTTACAGCCAAGGGTGGCAAAAAAGACCCGCGGTGTGCGGTTCGTATTTTCCATATGCCGTCCCTCCTTGCGCTTCCGCTACCGCAATATTATAGCATACCTCCTACGAAATGTAAATATATTTCATAGATTTTCTTGAAAAACGGCAGGGTGCGCCTTGACCTTTGGCGGTTCCTGCGGTATAATGGAGAAAAAAAGTGGGGGGATGGGAGCATGCAGACCAATCCGCACGTCAATCACCGCACCCGCCTGCGAGAGCGGTTTTTGCGCTCCGGGCTTTCGGATTTTGCCGCGCATAACGCCTTGGAGCTTTTCCTGTTTTACGCCGTGCCGCGGCGGGATACCAATCCCATCGCCCATGCACTGCTGGCAAAATTCGGGACGGTGGAGGCCGTCCTTACC
>JAGBZZ010000036.1 GCA_017652965.1 Clostridia bacterium
AGGGGATAGAGGCAAAGATCACGCTTGCCCCCCACGGGCGGTTCTCGCTGTCGTACGGCGTTGCCTTTTCCTCGGCCTCGGCCGAGGAGGCCGAAAGGGCCCTTTCGGCCGCCCTTGCCACCCACGACCCCTTTGCCGAGGCCGAGGAGCGCTTCAACCTTTGGATGGAGGAAAACGCCCCCCGCCTGACACTTGACGACCCGGATCTTTTGCGGGTCTATTATTACCGCTTTTTCGTTATAAAATGCGCCGTCCATACCCCGTCTCAGCTTTTTGCCGATCCGATTTTCCCCGGCCGCGCGGTCTACGAATCGCCGTTTGGTGAGTGGTTCGGCTGTCCGATCGGGCTTCCGATCGCTTTGCAGCTGGAGGAGATGCGCTGGATGAAGGGCAGAGAGGCCGCCCGCGATCACATCGGGGCGTGGTGCCTCGGCCTTGGGCATACGCAGACCTATATCCAGTATACCCCCATGGCCATCTGGCGCTTCTGTCTTGAGCGCGGGGATCTTTCGCTTATGAAGGAGGCCTATCCCGCCTGCCGCGCCTTTACCCTGCGCGGGCTTCCCCCCGAAAGGGCGGGGGAATTGCCGATTACGAAGGGAAGCTGGCTGACGGGGGCGGAATACCAGCCCTCCTTTTATCAGTACACCACCCCGCCGTGGGACTGGCGGTATGACAACGAGGGCATCCGTGCAGGGCTTGCCGATGCCCCGCGCAGGCTTTTGCGCGCCGATGCCGCGGCTATGCACCTTGCCAACCTCACCGCCGTGCGCGATATGGCCGAGCGGCTCGGCTACCGCACCGATGCCGCCCTCTTCGGGGCGGCCGCCGCCGAGGCCGAAAGGACCCTGACCGACAGGCTTTACAGCCGTGAGCATCGCTTCTTCTTTGACCGTGACGTCGAGAGGGATGCCCTTTGCGACCGCGCGGCAGGCTATGCGGGCTTCCTCCCCCTCCTTTTCGGGCTTCTTGGGGATGAGTATGCCCACGTCTTGGATGCCCTGTCGGAAGGGCGCTTTGCCGCAGGGCTTACCCTGACCACGGCGGCCAAGGACTGCCCCATGTACTGGTTTGACAGCCATATCGTGTACGGTGGGGATACCTCCTATGCGACCCCCCATCATTATCCGACAGCCTGGAACGGCCCGATCTGGCCGTTTGCCGTTTCGCTTGTGCTTTCGGCACTCGGCAGGGCGGCCGAGCGGATGCCGGAGTATCGCCCCCTCTTCCTCCGCCTTTTTGCGGAGTATACAGAGCTGCACTTTCTCGGCGGTGAGCGCACCCTGCCCTGCATCGTGGAGCATTACCGCGTCGGGGACGGTATGCCGCTTTCCCCGTATACCGAGTATTTTCACTCCAAGTGGATCGACCTCTTCCTTTCCTATTTCGCGGGCATCGGCTACGAGGAGGGGGAGGTGCGCTTTGCCCCCCTTACCGACGTGGACTTTGTCCTTGAGGGGGTCATGCTGGGCGGTAAGTGCTACCGCTTTGAGCAAAAGCACGCGGACGGGCGCCTTGTCCGTACCGCCACCGTGATGGCGCCGTGACGTGCCGCGCGTATCTTGCACGAAATGTACAGGAAGGAGAAGATACACATGAACGAGCGCAGAGAAGTGCTTTCCGCCTTTGAAAAGCAAAGAGAGATGACAGAGGAAAGGGTCACACGGGATATCGAGGCATACCGCAAGGGGGATGGGCGCATCACGGTCACCGATGCCGCAGGCAGACCTCTGTCGGGGGCGACCGTGCGGGTAAGCCAAAAGAACCACGCCTTTCGCTTTGGCGCCAATCTTTTCATGCTTGACGAGCTGGAGTGTGAGGAAAAGAACCAAAAATACAAAGAATACTTTGCAAACATCTTTAATATCGCCACCCTTCCGTTCTATTGGCGGGATCTGGAGCCGACCCCCGGCAGATGCCGCTTTGCCAAGGACAGTGAAAGGATCTATCGCCGCCCGCCCATCGAGCTTTGCGTGGAATACTGCCGCGCCCATGGGATCGAGCCGCGCGAGCACTGTCTGAATTACGAATCCTGGATCCCCGATTGGCTCATCGACGAAGAGGTTCCGCGCATTAAGGAAAAGCTTGAGGAGCGGATACGCATCTTAGCCGAGCACTACGCCGGCGTGATCCCGCGCTGGGAGGTCACAAACGAGACCCTGTATCACCGCCGCGGGCAGAAGGTCTCTGCCTTTTACCATGAGCCCGATTACGTGGAGTGGAGCTTTAAGACGGCGGAAAAATATCTCGGCGGCAACACGCTTGTGATCAACGATGCCCACTGCAATATCTGGGCGGGAGCCTTTAACCACGAAAGAAGTGCCTATTATATGCAGATCGAAAACGCCCTTGCCAAGGGGTGCCGCATCGATGCTGTCGGCCTGCAGTTTCATATGTTCTTCCAAAGGGAGCACGAGGCCGCCTCGACCCGCCTTTTTTACGATCCCTCCCATCTTTTTGAGGTGATGGATACCTACGCGGGCCTTTCGCGCCCGCTTGGCATCACCGAGATCACGGTGCCTGCCTATTCGGCCATGGCCGAGGACGAGGCGATCCAGGCCGAGATCCTCGAATATCTGTATTCCATCTGGTTTTCGCATCCCGCGATGGAGGAGATCATTTACTGGAACCTTGTGGACGGCTATGCCGCCTTTGCCCCCCAGGGGGATATGACGGCGGGGGAGAACCGTTACTTTGGCGGCCTTCTGCGCTTTGACCTGTCCCCGAAGCCTGCCTACCTCACTCTGGAAAGGCTCATCAAGCGGAGGTGGCATACCGAGGCATCGCTTGTCACCGATGCCGACGGTGCGTGCGCCTTCCGCGGCTTTTTCGGCGACTATGACGTCAGCGTTACGGTTGGCGGCGTGACCGCCCACCGCACGGCTACCCTTGCCCGTGGGGGCGGGGAGATCACTCTGCGGCTTTGATGCGGGGCAAGGATCACTATGCCGGTGCTTATGTATCTTGCGGCTGTCCTGTCCGCGGTCGTCCAGTCTGCCTCGGCCAAGCTTTTTAACCGCCACTCGGATTCTGCCGCCACCTTTAATTTCATCAAGGCGCTCACTGCCCTCGGGCTTTTTGCCCTTTTGGCCGTCGGCGGCTTTACCCTGCATCTGCCCACCCTTCTTTGGGGGCTTGCCTTCGGTGCTTGCCAGGCTGCCTCCATGTACGCGGGCTACCGGGCCCTGTGCCTCGGGCCGATGGCGCCCACCAGCATGCTGGTCTCCTTTTCGGTAGCTATGCCCATCCTTTGGGGGCTGAGCGTCGGTGGGGAAGCCTTAAAGCCCCTGCAGATCCCCGGGCTTATCCTTCTTTTTGCCGCCATGATCCTTACCAATGCCGATAAGCTTTTCCGTCGGCTTCCCGATACGGCTGCCCCGCGCAGTGCGGGCGGGTACGGGGTGTGGCTTTCCTTTGTTGCCCTCACCTTTCTTTGTAACGGGTGCGGCTCGATCCTGCAAAAGGAGCATCAGGTGCGCTATCCTGCGGCCTACACCCGTGAATTTATGCTGGCCGCCATGCTGGTTTGCGCTCTCTCCTTTTCGGTGCTGCTTTTTCTGAAAAGGGCGCCGCACGCGCATCGCCCGACGGGTGGCAAGCGCTACGGCGTGCTTGCGGGGGTCACCATGGGGCTTTCCGGCTTTCTGACCCTTTCGCTTTCGGGGGCCGAGAAGGCCTCGATCCTATTCCCCATGATCTCAGCCGGGACTCTCCTTGGGGTGCTTTTGTGCGGCAGGCTCCTCTTCCGCGAAAGGCTGAGGCTAAACCACTATCTTGCCCTCCTTTGCGGCATTTTGGCCGTGGTGCTTTTGAAGCTGTAGGCGGCCGCCGCAGGGCTTGACAGAGAAGGCAAACTGTGATATTCTAAGCATAACGAAAGCAAAGACGGGAGGATACCCAAATGGCCAATTACAAAAAGATCGCCACCTTCTTCTTCGGTCCGCCCACCGTCAAGGGGCGCCCTGCGGGGGTAAGCATGGTGGACGTCGTCTGGAATCATCTGCGCGTCCGTATGGACCGCGCCATGCAGGATATGCCCGACCTTATCGTCCTGCCCGAGGTTGCCGACCGCCCCTCGGACCTTAGCATCGAGGAGAAGCTTGCGTTTTACGAGGAGCGCGGCGACACGATTCTTGAAAGGCTTTGCGCCTATGCGCGTGAGCATGCGGTATTTATTATGTACAACGCCGTCAGACGTGTCGAGGATGGCGAGTATCGCAACGCCAGCACCCTTATCGACCGCATGGGCACGCCGATCTACCGCTATGACAAGACCTTCCCGGTCGTGTTTGAAATGACCGATTATAAGGTAAAGCCGGGCACGGGGGCACGGGTCGTGGACTGTGAGCTTGGCAGGGTCGGGGCGGTTATCTGCTTTGATATGAACTTTGAGGAGCTGCGGCAGGAGTATGCCCGCTTGAAGCCGGATCTTATCCTCTTCAGCTCTAATTATCACGGTGGCCTTGCCCGCAATTCCTTTGCCTATGACACCCGCAGCTATCTTGTCGCCTCGATAGGGGCAGGCGGCCCGGGTGGGGTCGTGAACCCCCTCGGCGTTGACGTTGCCACCGTCTCCAGCTATGAGTATATGACGGTTGCCACGATCAACCTCGACTACGTCGTGTGCCACCTGGATGAAAACCGCGGCGCCAAATTCAACGCCCTGAAGGCAAAATACGGCCCGAAGGTCAAGATCGACACGCCAAGCTATCTCGGCCCTGCCATCATCACCAGTGAGTGTGAGGAAATGACGGCTATGGATTTTGTGCGGGAATTTGACCTGGAGCTTTTGGATGATTACCTTGACCGCTCTCGCGCGGTGAGAGAGGAGCATCTTGTATGAAAAAGATCTATCTGATCGGCGATTCTATCCGCGTGGGGGCAACCGGTAGCCCGGGGTACGGCGTGTACGTAAAGGAAAAGCTGCAGGGGAAGGCCGAGGTCTACGCCCCGGCGGCGAACTGCGCCTTCGCGCAGCATACCTTCCGCTATCTGCACGAGTGGGCGGTAAGCGCCCCGCGGGAGGAGATCGACGTTGTCCACTGGAATAACGGCCTTTGGGACGTGCTTCGCCTTCTCGGGGACGATCCGTTTACCGACCTTGACTATTACGGCGTGCTTCTTGTGCGCCTTCATAAGCGCATTCGCCTGCTCTTTCCGAAGGCGAAGATCATCTTTGCCCTCTCTACCTCGGTCAAGGAGGAATGGGCAAAGCCCGACTTTCTGCGCCTGAACCGCGATATCGAGCAGTACAACCAAAAGGCGATCGAGGTGCTGACCCCCCTCGGTGTCAGCTTTGATGACCTGTATACCGTCAGCTGTGGCTTTGCCGACTCTCTCCGCTCGGACTGGGTGCATTTCGGCGAGGAGGCCTCCAAGCTTCTTTCGGATGCGGTCATCGCCTCTATTGATCGCGTGCTTTCCTAAAAAAGGAAAAAGCCCCCTGTTGTCAGGGGCCTTTTTCTTATACCGTGAGATCGCACCTGCGTGCGATCTCGTAATGCGTAAAGTACTCTTCCTCCATGGGGATCCAGCGGGAAAGAAAGCGCGCAAGCATTTCCTCGCCGTTGCGCACACGGATGCGCTCGGTCTGCTCGGCGGGTGTCACATCCGAAAACACCGTCAGGGTGGCATAGTCCCCAAAGATGGGGTGAAGGCTGTACGAGCCCTCTACGATGCGGTAGTGCGCATCCGTGATGCTTCTTTTGCCGTGGTAGTCCATCCGGCCGCAGTCAAAGATGCGGTAGGCAAAGCCCTCCCGCTTGCCGACAAACGGCAGGATCTCCTCGCAAAATCTCTCGTGGTGGATGTTCTGCCCCGGGGTGCGGAAGCGCTCCTCACTGCGCAGGGCAGGGGGCAGGAAGAAGTCGTCCATATGGATGACCTCCCCCTCAAGGGCGATCCTCAAAGCCTCGGAGAGGGTGGTCTTGCCCGAGGCGGCGCGCCCGTCAATGGCGATGACGCAGGGGGCATCCCCCTCCCCGTGATCCTTGACCCGCTCTAAGATCGGGATCGCGCGGCAAAGGCGGGCGCTTACAATGCGATAGGCGGGGCGCTCGGCACGGCGGTAGGCCTCGCTGTGATGCACCGCCCGTATGCCGCCCGCGGTGTAGCTTTTCACGTACTCCTCAAATTCCGCACAGGAAAAGCCGGGCGCATGGGCACGCAAAAGCTCGTGCGCCCTTTCAAGGTAAGCGCAAAAGCGCGCATCTCCGTCCTCTGCTACCGTGCAGGAGGCGCAAAAGAGGCGGAAAAGCCACACAAGCGGCAACCCCCGCGCCCGCCAGGCGGCAAGGCTCACACGGCATACACTGTCCGAGATCGGCTCATAAAGCGGGCCGTCACACGGCGGGGTGGCTTCATACTCGGCCTCCAGCGCCGCCCACGCGGCGGCGGGGTCATGCAAAAGATGCTCTGCCCCGTGGGATGCCTGATAGCAAAGCTTGACAACATCCTGCGGTGTCATGGCAGGGTGGCGGGCAAGCTGGTCGGTAAGACAGTCGGTAAAGGTCATAAGAGGGCTCCTCGCGGTTTATTCGGCAAAGAAGGATCTGGTGTCGATCTTCTGATAACCGCCGAATGCGGCAGGGGCTGCAAAGATCTCCTCTGCCATATCCACCCCAAGGAAGGCACGGCAGATCTCGTTGGTCTTTGCGGTCATATCGACGTCAGCAAAGAGGTCGGGGTAGACGGTCTTGGCGACAAACCAGGTGTTGATGAGGGCGATCTCGTAGTTGGTGTAGTAGGCGTTGTAGGCCATCTGGAGGTAGACCTCCCCCTCCTGCCATGCACGGCAGGTATCAAACATGGTGCTGTCCTCGCGGTAAAGCGGGATGATATTCTTGACGGCGGCCGCATCGATGATCATGACGTCGATGTCCGCGCCGATATCCACAAACTTCTCCTCCTCGATGGCCTGCATCCCGGTAGCCGAAAGACCGCTGACGGCGTTCTTTACGTTGGCGATCTCAAAGGAGATATACTGCTCGGCCGTCATCAGATGGTTGGTCGTGCCCCAGTTGCCAAGCCCGCAGATATACACACTCGGCTTGTCAGCCTCTGCAATATCGGCGGTACGGGCGGTGATCTCGGCGGCCTCCGCCTTGATAAACGAGACAAGCGTAGCGGCCTTTTCCTCCTCACCAAAGATTTGGCCAAGCAGGGTCATCGTGGCATAAAAGGACTCGTCAAAGACACCGTTTGCCCCCGATTTCAGGGTGATGACAGGCACGCCAAGCTGCTCCTCCAGGGCATTTGCCTTTTCCACGTCCTCGTATTCCGAGATCACGATGTCGGGGTTGCAGGCAAGGATCTTTTCGGCCTCGGCGGTCTGCGCCATCGGGCCGCCCACCCCGCAGGAGGGCAGGGTGGCAAATGTCTGTCCAAAGGCAAGCACGTAAGGCCGCGCAACAGAGTCAAACATCGCGGGGCGCCCGTCAAGGGTGGTGTTGTCGATATCCTCCACCCCGCAAAGAAGCGAGACGTCACCGATATAGCTGTACATGCGCAAGGCGCCCGCCCCGATGCAAACGACACGGCGGTAGCCGCCGGGGGTGACGGTCACCTCACGGCCGATCATATCGGTCACCGTTATCTCATTTCCTGCGGTGGTGGCGGCCGTGGTGCCGCCCGTCAGGTCGCAGGCAGAAAGCGAAAGCGCAAGCGAAAGGATAAGCAGGATCGCGGAAATTTTCTTGATACTCATTTGTGTTCTCCTCGGATAATGATTTTCTGATTTTCTATCTCAAGCACTCGGACGTCGATGCCAAAGGTGTTCCTGATCGTTTCCTCATTGACAGCCTCCCGGCCTCCCTCGTGGGCGATCACCCCGTCCTTCAGGAAGAAGAAGCGGTCGCCAAGGGCAAGGGCCTGGTTGAAATCGTGCAGGGAAGAGAGGATGGCGATCCCCCGTTCTTTGGCCAGCCGCCGCGCTTCGTCGGTGATCAGTTGCTCGTTGGAGATATCGAGGTTCCCCGTAGGCTCGTCAAACACCAAAAGCGCAGGCTCCTGCGCCATGGCACGCGCGATGGCAACCTTCTGCCGCTCGCCCCCCGAAAGCCTTTCCACGCTCCGCATGGCATAGTCCTCAAGGTGCATGTCGGCAAGGATGCGCTCAACCGCCAGATAGTCCTCTTCGCCCGGCCGCGTGCCAAAGTAGGAGATCCGCCCGAGAAGGACAGAATCGAACACCGTCAGGGCGCCAAAGCGGATCTCCTGCGGGACGTAGGCCAGGCGCCGTGCCCGCTTGCGCCGATCCATGCGCAAAAGATCCTCACCGTCCATGCGGATACTGCCGCCGGTGGGGGAGAGAAGACCCAAAAGATTTTTAAAAAGCGTGGTCTTGCCCGAGCCGTTCTTGCCAAGGAGGATGCCGATCTCACCGCCGTGCAGGGTAAGATCCACCCCCGCAAGCACAGGCGGGGCATTTTTTTTGTAAGAAAAGGTAAGTCCCTCAATCGTCAGCATCCGTGCCCCTCCCTTCCCGAAAGGATGATCGCAATAAAGAAGGGCGCCCCAAGCAGAGAGGTGATCGCCCCCACCGGCAGGGCAGAGCCGTTGCCGATACTGCGGGAAAGCGTGTCGGCCATCAGTAAAAGAAGGCTACCGCCAAGCGTCGAAAGCGGGACGGTATAGCGGTGATCCTGCCCGATAAGCCTTTTGGTCACGTGTGGGCAGATGATGCCCACAAAGCCGATGACCCCCAGAAAGGAAACGCACACCGCCGTGATGACCGAGGCCGCCAGCATGGCAAAAAAGCGGAGTGCCTCCACCGGCACCCCCATACTGCGGGCGGTCGCCTCGCCCGAAAGCAGGGCGTTAAAGCGCCAGGCCATGCATCGAAAAAACACAAAGCCAAGGGCTACGGTAGCCAGCATGATAAGGTCGGTCTTATAGGTCGCGCGGCCAAGGTCGCCAAAGCTCCACACCACGGCGGCGGAAAGGCCGACGTCGGTGGCGTAAAACTGCAGGACGGTGGTGGCGGCCGTCCACAGTGCCCCCACGGCCACCCCTGCCAGCACCACCACGTTGGGAGAAAAGGCGCGTAGACGGCAAAGCCCGAGGATCAGAAGGATCGAGAGGGTCGAAAACAAAAAGGCCAGAAGGCTCGTGGAGTAGGGGTTGGCCCCCACCGTGTAGTTTTCGGGGTTACTGCCGGTGGAAAGAAAGCCCCCGGCAAAGGCAATGATCGAAAGGTTGGCACCGAATACGGCGGCGTTTGACACCCCAAGGGTGGAGGGGGAGGCCATCGGGTTATTCAGGGTGGTCTGCATCATAAGGCCGGAAAGCGAAAGCCCCGCCCCCGCAAGGATGGCCGCCAGGACACGGGGCAGGCGGATATTCCAGATAATGCGCTCATGCGCGGGCGTCCCTCTGTGAAGCAGTGCCCGCACCGCGTCGGCCGGGGTCATATTGGCCGTGCCGACAAAAAGGCAGACGGCCGCCATCAGCAAAACCGCCGCCACCGCCGCCGCGATCAGCACGGTGTGTTTTTTCATGGTAAGCTTTGTTTGTGTGTTCATTCTTTGCATAAAAAAAGCCATTGTACCCGCTTTTCAAAACGGGGGACAATAGCCTTCGTGACCTATATTCAGTATTTTTACGGACAGTGCCTTGGGATCCTGTGGGCATCGGCTTCTGCCGACGGTGGCCGAGTAGGCTCGGCGCTTTTCTTTATTGTAGCACAGTAGGCGGCGTTTGTCAAGGGCTATGGCAAGCTTTTTGGACGGCGGCGCCCTTTGAAAATTTGAAAAAAGAAAAAAAGGTTGCTTTTTTGCGGGGGGTGTGCTATCATTTGGATATAGCAAAACCGAGGAGGAAGCCTATGCATTCCATACTTTTTAAAAACTGTGAAAACAACTGGCAGAATGCCCTGCCGCTTGGCAACGGGGTGTTCGGCGCCATGGCGTATTATCGGAATAAGACTCTGTCACTTCCGTTCAATCATTACGAGGTCTATTACAATACCAAAGCGGCGGTGCTTCCCGAGGATATTCTCGCGCGGACACCGATCGATAAGAATCCCGGGGAATTGCGGCGCTCCTACGAGGCACGTGCCGACCGCAATCAACCGGAGGCGGGCGAGAGCTTTACCTACTTCCGCCTCGATAAGGCAAAGGCGCGCCCCTACCACGCCAAGGTGGCGGACACCGGAGAGAGCTACCCGCAAACCGGGGAGCTGCATTTTCACTTTGCCGAAGCCGCAACCGCCGGCGAAAGCCTTTTGCGGCTTGACGTGGAGCGCGGGCTTGTTACCCTTGCGCTCGACGGGATCAGCACCGAGATCTTTACTGCGCGCAGAGATGCCATTGTGACCGAGGTCACGGGCGCGGATAAGCTTTTGTCGATCGATTTCGGGATCACCGAGCAGCGGGATCGCGATATGCCGTCGGTTACCTATCGGCGGATCGATGACTGTACCTTCGCCTATACCGTTTCGGATCTGCTTTCGGGGGAACGCCCCTTCCACTTTGCTACCGTTGTCCGCCTTGTCGGTGCAAGGGGACACCTTGACGGCAACAGGATCCTGCTTGACGAGCGAGAGGACAGGATCGCGATCGTCACGGGGGTCTTTACCGAATGGCGCTATTCCGATCCGCTGGCGGGTGGGCTTGCCGAAATCGGAAAAACGGTAAACGAGCTTGATGCCGTGAAGGCCGAGCAGCGTGCCTATTGGCGCGAGTTTTTTGAACGGGCGGCGATCTCGCTTCCCGACAAATTCCTCGAAAGGGCATACTACATCAACCAGTACGCGCTGGACTGCTCCTCGGGCAAGGGGGGTGTCATGAAGCACCATGCCTGCGGCCTCAATGGCCTTTGGGATATTAAGCACCCGAATATCTGGGGGAGCATGTGGTACTGGGACGTCAACATCCAGGCCGCCTTTGCGGGGGTGTTTTCCAGCAACCGCCTTGACCTTGGGCGGGTGTTCTCGGACGGGCTCCTTTCCTACGTGGAGCTTGCCGAGCGCTTTGCACAAAACTATCACGGATTTGACGGGGTAGCGCTTGACTATCCCTATCCCTTCTACTTCTGCATCTGGCCGTGGTGCGCGCAGTACCTTTGGTCGCAGTACGAATACTCGCTGGATACCGACTATCTTAAAAACGAGGCCTACCCCCTGTTTTTGAAGCTTTGCCGCTTTGCGCTTGCGATGTTTAAATACGACGAGGCAAGGGGTGAGTACGTGGTGTACCCCGATATCTCGCCCGAGCAGGGGCCGCTTGCGCATAACACGGTCTCAACCGTCGCCTCGGTGAAGCATATGCTGCGCTTCACCCTGGAGGCGGCAGAGATCCTCGGGGATACCGATCTACTTCTTCCCGATATCCGCCGCCTGCTTGAGGGGCTTCCCGCCTATCCGACGGCAGTCGATGATTACGGCGAGCGCTGGCTGGATTCGGAGGATGCGCCGAAGGATATGTGGATCCGCCACCCGAGTCTTCTGATGCCGGTGTTCCCGACGGGGGAGATAAGTATCGAAAGCGATGCACGCCATCGCGCCATCGCCATGAATACCGTCCGCTTCCTTGAAACGCATTGCGAGATCGGGGTGTTCCAGGTCAGCTGGCTTGCGGCGGTCGCGGCTAGGATGGGCGAGGGGCAGACAGCGCTCCGCCTGCTTTATGAGATGGGGCTTGACCATCTCCTTCGCTCCAACGGTCTTGCCGCCGAGGCCAACGAGCGCTTTATGAACTCCAGCCTGATCATACGCCAGCCGCTCTACTATCCCTGCATGATGGAGTTTACGGGAGAGATGCTGGCGGCCGTCAACGAGATGCTGCTGCAGTCGGAGCGCGGCCTTGTGCGTCTTTTCCCCGCGATGCCGAACGGAGACCCCGAGAATGAGCGGATGTGGGCGCGCGGGTATGCACAGCACGAATACCCCGACCGCTTCAACGAGTATCCCGCATGGGAAAGCGCACGCTTTGACCGCCTCCTTGCCCGCGGGGCATTTGAGATAAGCGCCGAGCTTAAGGACGGCAGGATCGCCTTTGTCAGGATCAAGAGCCATAAGGGCGGCAGCATCCGCATCACCTCGCCGTACTCGCTCGCACATCTTGGCGCAGATGAAAACAATACTTTGCATATCGCCATGAAATCCGGTGAAGAGTGCGTGCTTGGCACCTACACCGAGAGGGAAGAGGTGAACGAGGACGGCATCATAACGCACCTTTCGTATACCAAGCGCCGCATCTGTATCGGTGAGGACGGCGACACCGCCTATCAGCGCGCCCTTGACAGCTTTACGCGGGATTGGTTCCTCGGCAACGTCAGGATGGAGAACCACGGCGTATATAAGTTCGACCTCGGGCTTTCCTATCAGAAGGAATACAGGGGCGAGTTCCCCCGTCAGTGCTTCGGTGCTGAGAAAAAGCTTCCCGCCGCGATGAACTTCCGTCGGCTTGATACCCTCCCTTACACCGTCAAGCGCGGCTACGGCTTTGCGGCTGAGGGGGACATCTGCCGTGTAGACCGCGGCCGCCCCGACCTTTTGCGGTGCGATTTCCTTGAGGGAAGCGAGCCGAATGAATTTCTGATCGAGGCCCCGGCGGGCCAATACGAGCTTTTCGTGGTGTCGGGTGATGCTGAGGAAGGCTCGGTGACCCTGCTTGCGTGTGATGAGGGCAGGCAGACGGGGGGCAGCGTGGTCCCTGCCGGCTCCTATCAGCATAAGCTTATCCCCATAGTGCATGAGGAGGACGGCCTTATCCGCTTGCGTGTCAGCACTCTGCCGGGCTACAAGTGGAAGCTGAACTATATTCTTGTGAACCTTTATAAGCAGCTTTGAAGCAAATAAAAAGGAGATATACTGTTTGACAGCGTATCTCCTTTTTTGTCGCTTATTGCATGATCATCTACCGATCTGCCGATAGATCTCCTCCCACCGCTTGCGGAAGGAGTCGGTGGAAAGGTCGGGGGTAAAGCCTATCCGCAAATAGCCCTTGATAGCGGGGATCCGCCAGTCGTCGGTGGTCAGATGGGCGGTCTTCATCCCCTCTTTTTTCAGTGTGTATGCGGCAATGCGGTTCAAGAGTGTCCCGTATCCCCGCCCGCGTGCCTCCTCGCGGCAGGCCACCATATGGACGATCCCCTTCCTGCTTACAGGATCGCAGATCACCGTGACCGTGGCAACGGCCAGGCCGTTTTCCAGAATGAAAAAGCAGTTTTCCTCCCGGTAGTGCGGCTGTGCCGTCATGGCACTGTGATAATAGCCTTCGTCCTTGCGTCCGTTCGACAGCCCGTACTGCACGATATCCAGCCACAGGTCCATGGCGCCGTCAAGCTCGGTAAAATTGACGATGCGGCAATTCTTTGGTGCTTCGGGCGGTGAGGGCGCGATGCCGTCATTTTCCCAGCGCATGATCAACTGTTCCATATTCGGTCTCCTTTTTGAATGCGCGGCCGCTTATTTGCGCGCCAGCGTAAGCATGACGGCGGGCTCGCTTTCGTCGGCGGCGGCACCAAGCTCCGCAAGAAGCGCACCGTCAACCGCCAGCGTGCCGTCGGGACGGAGGACACGGGAGGTCACGTCCGCGCTCTCCCCTCCGAACAGGCTCTCTGCCGTGATACGCACAGGGGGCGTGTCGGGCTTGAGGGTAAGCGAGGCAAAGCCGCCGAAAATGCCGATCCGCTCGGCATTCCCGATCCTGCAGCTGACCTCGGGTGCGTCGGTATCCGTAAGGTGGCAGTAGCGGCGCACGGCGGCAATGCTGTACGCGCGCGAGGGATTGAGCGAGGCGATCACAAAGGGGGCGTTCTCACCCGCCCTCACCTCGGGCAGGGGGGTGTTTCGCGCCATCTCGGCGGGGGCGGCCTGCGTGACCGTTTTTTCCTGTGCGGCCGCATACCAGG